>DASQQR010000433.1:0-6018 GCA_035643335.1 Anaerolineales bacterium | reverse complement strand
GTCCTCCCGAGACCATTCTAAGGACCCTTTCTGGGATGCGGGTTTACAAAGGGCTTCGTCCCTGCCCAGAATGCTGATATTAATGCGATATTGCCCCCGTAGCTCAATGGACAGAGCAGAGGTCTTCTAAACCTAAGGTTGTGGGTTCGAATCCCGCCGGGGGCGCCTTTCGAAAGGAGGTTAGGGATCCCCATATTTCAGCCTTGTTGAGGGCATGGATAGGCATAAAAGTGGAGTGTTTGAGATGGTTAAAGTGATGTTGGAATCAGAGCCAGCCCAGCTGAGTGGTTATGAATCTGCAGAGCCGCGCCCGTTTACAACCAGATCACACGGTTGGCAGGTGGGGCGGCATGGTCGTCTCTGGCGCCCACCTACCGATGTGTATGAAACTCCGGATGCCCTCATCGTCCGTATCGAGATCGCTGGCATGCATGAAGATGACTTTTCGATCTCCTTATCCACGCGGCACCTGGTGATCCAGGGGATTCGTCCCGATGTGTCCGAGCGACGAGCATATCATCGCATGGAGATCTCTTTTGGCGAATTCTTATGTGAGGTGGAGTTGCATTTGCCTGTGATCTTGGATCAGGTCCAGGCGGAGTACGAGAGAGGCTTCTTGCGGGTGGTACTGCCCAAACAACGCGCTCAGAGGATTCATGTGGAAGATGTAGATTAGGCCTATGCCAGCCTCTCGTTGGAACGATCATTTATTAGAGATCCTGGAGTGGATTGAGCAGGATGACAAATCTCTGGAGGACCTGATCTTCAGGCCAATCATGACTCGCGTCATGCAACAAGAAGGCGATTCTGGAGAGGAGGAACGCCCCGACGTCGAGGTGCTGGGTGGACAGATCCCGCCCTCACTCCCCATTCTACCTTTGCGAGGCCTCGTGGTTTACCCGCAAACCGCCGTGCCATTAACCATCGGCCAGCCGCGATCCATTCGATTGGTGGATGATGTGATGGCTGGCGAGGATCGTTTAATTGGGCTGGTGGCTTCCCGAAAGCCTGAACTTGAGCTTCCTGAACCTGAGGATCTCTACACGGTGGGAACGGTTGCGATCGTGCACCGTCTATTCCGCGCCCCCGATGACACCATTCGCTTGCTGGTCCAGGGTTTGGCTCGTTTTCGGTTGGGAGAGTTCCTCCAATTGGATCCCTACCTCAAGGCCGGTATTGAGCTGATCCCGGAGGCGCTGGAGGAGGGCCTTGAAATCGAAGCCTTGGCCGTCAACGCGCGCGAGCAGTTTGGGCAAATTGCCGAGATGATCCCCTCCATCCCGCGCGAATTGGTTTCCTCCGTGACGGATCTGGAAGACCCCCTGCAGACCGTCTACACCATCGCAAATCTGCAGCGCATGGAGCTCAAAGCTGCCCAGGAACTGCTGGAGGTGGATTCGGTTGCCGAGAAGTTGCGCAAGCTGGTGGCAATCTTGGCGCGCGAGGTTGAGGTCCTGGAGATCGGCCAAAAGATCCAGAACGAGGCCCGCTCTGAGATTGAGAAAGTCCAAAGAGAGTATTTCCTCAGGGAACAGCTCAAAGCGATTCAACGCGAGCTGGGTGAAGCGGATGAACAAGCTGCAGAGGTAGAGGAATTCCGGCAAAAGATTGAGGCCGCCGGCATGCCCGAGGAAGCCGAGAAGATGGCCCGTCGCGAACTGGATCGCCTCTCCCGCCTGCCCTCTGCTGCCGCCGAATACGGTGTCATCCGGACTTATCTGGACTGGCTGGTCTCATTACCCTGGTCTGTGATCACCGAAGATGATCTGGATATCTCCCACGCTCGCCAGGTCCTCGATGAAGACCATTATGGGTTAAAGGATGTCAAAGAGCGCATCCTGGAATACCTCGCCGTGCGCAAACTGCGTCGCGAACGCAAGGAGCAATTGGAAAGCCTCGAGGCCGAGGACACCATCCGCCGGGTACGCGAGGGTGTGATCTTGTGCTTTGTCGGACCGCCAGGGGTAGGGAAGACTTCCTTAGGGCGCTCGATCGCCAGGGCAATGGGCCGCAAGTTCGTCCGGATTTCTCTGGGCGGTGTCCGCGACGAGGCCGAAATCCGTGGTCACAGGCGAACTTATATCGGAGCGATGCCCGGGCGAATTTTGCAGGCTATCCGCCGGGCGGAATCCCGTAACCCGGTTTTCATGCTCGACGAGGTCGATAAACTAACCTTCGATTTCCACGGCGACCCGGCCTCGGCATTGCTCGAAGTGCTGGACCCTGAACAGAACGCTGAGTTCCGTGATCATTACCTTGAGGTGGCTTTCGATCTCTCCCAGGTTATGTTTATCACTACCGCCAACCTGCTGGAGCCCATCCCCAGCCCGCTCCGGGATCGGATGGAGATTATCCAACTTTCCAGCTACACGGAGAGTGAGAAGATCGAGATTGCCAGGGGATACCTGCTTCCCCGGCAGCTAAAGGAGAATGGTTTGCTCGGTGACGAGATTTCCTTTACGCCCGAGGCTTTGCGTGCCATCATCCGCGGTTATACTCGTGAGGCAGGCGTGCGCAACCTGGAGCGAGAGATCGGGGCCATCTGCCGCAAGGTGGTAACTCGTATCGCCGAAGGTAAAACTGGACGCTTGGAGATCATGTCTGAACTCGTGCGCGAGTTTTTGGGGCGCCGGCGCTTCTTTGGGAACGAAGAGATTGAGGAGCGGACTTCTATACCCGGAGTGGCCACGGCCCTGGCCTACACTCCCACGGGCGGGGATATCTTGTTTATCGAAGCCACGCGCATGCCCGGCAATAAAGGTTTTCAGTTGACCGGCTCGTTGGGAGATGTGATGCAGGAATCGGCTCGTGCAGCGCTTTCATATGTGCGCTCCAGGGCCAAAGAGCTGCATCTTGACCCGGATTTCTTCGAGCAGTCTGACATTCACCTGCATGTTCCAGCGGGAGCGCAGCCCAAGGATGGGCCTTCAGCGGGTGTCACCATGGCTACCGCTCTGGTTTCTTTGATCTCTGGGACACCCGTTTGTCCAGACGTGGGCATGACCGGTGAGATAACCTTGCGTGGTCAAGTATTGCCCATCGGCGGGGTCAAAGAGAAGGTCCTGGCGGCTCATCGTAGCGGTCTGAAAAAAGTAGTCCTCCCCAAGCGTAACGAGGGCGATTTGGAAGATGTGTCCGACGAAGTCAAGAAGGACATTGAGTTCATCTTCGTGGATACCATCGATGATGTGTTGAAGGCCACTCTGGAACCCGGGGAGAATGACCGCCACACAGGTAAACCCGCAGACCGGCCTGTCGAAGAGAAAGAGCATGCCTAAAGTTGTGCTGGTCGACGACGACAAAAACTTGCTCACTCTCCTGGACACCTTTTTGGAGCTCGAGGGTTTTGAGGTGGTACGGATCGGGGATACTGTGGATCTTAATGGCGCTGAGGTGTACAGCGCTATCCAACAGGAAAGCCCTGATTTGGTTTTAATGGACGTGTACTTGAATCAGGTCGATGGAATGGACGGTTTCGACCTGTTGCGGCGATTGCGACGTGATCCCAAGACCTCTGGGATGCGAATTTTAATGTCCTCGGGCATGGACGTCAAAGATAAATGCAAACAGGAAGGGGCAGACGGCTTCATCATGAAGCCCTTTATGCCCGATGAATTATTATTAAAAATTAAACAGACATTGGCATGTTAACTGGCCTGTAGAGTTGAATTGAGTCTCCGGGTGCGTTGATTTTATATTCTGGAAGCATCGCACCGTTTTGACCAACCCTGAGTCCAGCCAAGTCTTGTTTGGATGAGAGTGAATTGTGGGAAAAAAAAGTAATCGCGCCCCAATGCAGTGGCGCACAATGGATCTACATCTACATACCCCCGCTTCGGCCGATTACCAGCAAACTGAAGTCACCCCTATAGATCTGCTGCGGCAAGCCGATGCCCGTGGGTTGGATATTATTGCCTTTGCAGATCATAACACCGTGGCGGGCTACCGGCAAATGCGGGAGGAAATTCAACGCTTCGAGTTCTTGGAGAGTTCCAAGCGCTTATTGCCGGAAGAACAAACTCAATTGAACGAATACCGGCGCTTGTTGGACAAAATCCTGGTTTTGCCCGGATTTGAATTCACCGCCACATTCGGTTTTCACATCTTGGGGATTTTTCCTGAGGATAAACCAGTTCGGGAGATCGAGCATTTGTTGCTGGATTTGAATATTCCTCCCGATCAGCTCGACCGTGGCTCGGATACTGTCGGGGCCACCAGCGATGTCTTGACCGCCTATCGGTTGATCGATGGGGCCGGTGGACTGGCCATCGCTGCCCATGCCAATTCTAGCAACGGCGTGGCGATGCGCGGCTTCGCCTTCGGAGGCCAAACCAGGATCGCCTATACCCAGGATCCGCATCTGCATGCCCTGGAAGTGACGGACTTGGAGCACAAGGGGCGTCGCACGACGGCGGCATTTTTTAGCGGAACAAAGCCCGAATACCCCCGCCGGATGCATTGTATCCAGGGATCGGATGCCCACCGTTTGACTAGTGATCCGAAACGCAAGAAAAATTTGGGCGTTGGGGAACGGGCAACGGATGTACTTATCCCAGATGTAAGTTTTGAGGCTCTTAAGGGACTCTTCTTGAGCAATGACTTCGCCCGCACACGTCCGCACCGGCCGCAAGCCGAACCGGCTTTTGATTTCATTCGCGCTGCCCGGGAGGAAGGATCGAATATCGTCCAGGATTTTCACGAAAGCATGTCCGTGCGCGGCGGGCGCTTGTATGCCATCATTGCCGATGTTTGCGCCTTTGCGAATACCAATGGAGGCACGCTTTTTATTGGGATGAGTGCGGACACCCGTAAGCCCGTTGCAGGGATTCAGAATACCGTTCAGGCTACCTCTCAATTGGACAAAGAGATCAGCAACCGTATCAGCCCGCCCCTACATTGTACGATTGACGCCCATAAAATGAACGGCAAGAGCATCCTGCGAGTGTTGGTGCCCGCCGGAGATGATCCGCCTTACGTGGTTGATGATTACAAAATTTATGTGCGTTCGGAGTCCGAGACGGGTCTGGCGGTTCGGGACGAGATCGTGAGTCTGGTGAAACGTGGGCAGAGAGAGGTCCTGGCAGCTCCACCAAAAGCGGAGTCCCCTGAAAAGGAAGGGGAGGCGGCAGCTGAACTGGTCGAAGAGAAAACATTGCCCGGTGCTGCCCCTCGTACCGGGGTTGAGATTGTCTCGGTGGAGGAGCGCAGCGGTACCAAATACTATACCGTGCGCGATCTGCGTAACGGCAATGTCGTCAACAACGTAACCCGGAAATCCGCCCGGCGCCTGTGGCATTACGCCATTACCCAATACGCCCAACTTCCCGCCGATCTTTCCCGGACAAAAGTTGAATGGGCCGACGGTTTCGGTCTGCTCAAGCGTGATAAACAGGGCCAGCGCGAGCGCTATGATCTGGTGCAAAAATCGTCCGAAGGCTACCGCTATTATTTCGGCGTCACCGAAGATGGTATTCATGGACCTTGGAAGCAGTTGGTCGGCCACGACGAAGATTGAGGCTGCTCATGGAGATTCGCACCTTCCGGTTTTCAGACGATTACCGCGCCGTTTATGATTTGTGGCAAAACGCTGGTCCCGGGATCCATGTGCGGCGATCTGATGAGCCACAGGAGATTCTCAAGAAGCTAAAGCGGGATGCTGATTTGTTTTTGGTGGCTGAGGTGGATGGGCACATCGTGGGCAGTGTCTTTGCCGGCTATGACGGGCGCCGGGGGATGATGTATCATCTGGCGGTGGCCGCAGAACATCGTCGCGGCGGAATCGGCCAGGCCTTGGTGGACGAACTGGAAAAGCGGCTGCGGGAGAAGGGTTGCATTCGCTATTACCTGCTGGTAACCACCGATAATTTGCAGGCCCAGCGCTTTTATGAATCCCATGGTTGGGAACGCATGGACCTTTACATCTACGGCAAAAACCTGTCGGATTGAGTGCTGCACGCCAACCCTGTATGCCGGGCATCCCCATGCCCGGCAACCGGCCGCCCCTTTTCTGATTACGAT
>DASQQR010000432.1:0-7355 GCA_035643335.1 Anaerolineales bacterium | reverse complement strand
TTTTCTCGAAGAGCGTGGCTATCTCCAGCCGGATGGATTTGCTGACCGGTCCAATGGCCGCCCAGCAGAGCCGGTTCCCGATGAGGTGAGTAAAGCCTAGATAAAATGGCAGATCTGCCTTACCTGTTCGACTTAAGCGGTAGGGTAGCTGTGGTAACCGGCGGGTGTGGTCTTCTGGGGACGCAATTTTGCCGGGCTTTGGCCAGCGCCGGGGCGCGTGTGGTGGTGGCCGACCTTGACCGCCAAAAGGCGATTACCCTGGCTGATTCACTGAATGAGCTGGCAACTCCTGCGTTCTCTACAGGATCCGGGCCTCGATCTCTGGCGGTCAGGACCGATGTCACCAAGCCCGATTCTGTGCGAGAGATGGTGGCTGCCACTCTGGAGACCTTTGATCGCCTGGATATCCTGGTTAACGGCGCAGCCCTGGACCCGAAGTTCGATCCGGATCACGCCGGAGCACATACGAATTCCTTTGAGGACTATCCATTAGAAGCCTGGAACCAGGCGCTGGAGGTCAATCTGACCGGCATGTTCTTGTGCTGTCAGGCAGCGATCCCCGCGATGTTGGAACAGGGCAAAGGCGTTATCATCAATATTTCCTCGATCTACGGAATGGTGGGTCCTGACCAGCGTATCTACCAACAAGAGGATGCTCCCATCCAGTACAAACCGGTTTACTATACGGTGACCAAAGCCGGCGTGTTGGGCTTGACGCGCTACTTGGCGACATACTACGCCGGGCGGAACATCCGGGTTAATACTCTGACCCCGGGTGGGGTTTACGATGGGCATGATGCAAGCTTCGTCCAGGCCTATGCGGCGCGGGCCGTTTTGGGCAGGATGGCCAGAAAAGATGAGCTGGACGGGGCACTGCTATTCCTGGCTTCGGATGCTTCATCTTATATGACCGGCGCAAACCTGGTGCTGGATGGAGGCTGGACGGCTTGGTAGATAAGGTCGAGGTCCTGGCCTTGATTCCGGCTCGGGGCGGGTCCAAGAGCATTCCCCGCAAAAATATCCGCGCCTTTGCGGGACGGCCGCTCATCGCTTACAGCATCGCCGCCGGATTGGCCGCGCAAATGGTGACACGCGTGATTGTATCCACGGAAGACGAAGAGTTCGCTGCGGTGGCCCAGGATTACGGTGGAGAGGTACCCTTCATGCGCCCGGCCGAGTACTCTCTCGACGATACTCCCGATTTCCCGGTTTTCCAGCACGCGTTAAACTGGCTGGTGGAAAACGAGAATTATCATCCGGATATTGTCGTTCAGTTGCGCCCCACCTCGCCACTTCGACGTGTCTGGCATATCGACCAGGCCATTGCGCGCTTACTGGAATTCCCACAGGCGGATGCTGTCAGGACGGTGTGTATCCCATTCCAAAACCCTTTCAAGATGTGGCGGATTGATACGGACGGGTTTATGTGCCCGCTTATGAGAACGGAGTTGCCGGAGCCCTACAACTTGCCGCGCCAGGCTTTGCCGGAGGTGTTCTGGCAAACAGGCTATGTAGATGCGACCCGGGCCAGGACGATCCTGGAAAAAGAATCCATGACTGGGGACAAAATCCTGCCGCTAGTAATCAGCGCTGAAGAGTGGGTCGATATCGATTCGAAGGATGATTGGCGCCGCGCCGAGCGTCTGCTGGAAAGCGGAGAGATCACTTTGGCGGATTTGGGTTTTCAGTTTACGAACTGATTTTCGTTGTTTCTCCTAGAAAAACGAATGGAAACGAATGGGCCGTTTCGCAAAGCTTAAAATCTGGTTAACTGTTCTTTGAATGCACAGGTGTCTGAAAAAGTGCGAATTAAGGGTGAGATTGCCCCACGAAGAGGCGAAAATGAGGGGAGAAACGGGGGTTAAGGGCCATGTTCACCCCATAAACGATTGGGCACCAATCGCCGGAATCCTGCAATTTAAGCTTTTGTTAATAAACTTGCAAAAAAAACGAATACCCAAATTACGCGAATTCCTGGTCATTAATCCCTTATCCCTACCCCTTATCATTGGGCGGTGTAAGCAATGCCCGTCTTAAGAATTGGCGATCGTCTGATTGGTGATGGTTATCCAACGTATATCATCGCCGAGATTGGCGTCAATCACAACGGCATCCTTCCCCTTGCACTGGAATTGATCGATGTAGCAGTCTCTGCGGGTGCAGATGCGGTTAAGTTCCAAAAGCGGAATTTAGACAAATTGTACGCCAAGAAATACCTGGAAAACGCCAACGCTGGCGAGAAAACTCTACGCTACCTCTTGCCAATTCTCCAACGGGTAGAACTGCCCGACCATGCCTATCATAAAATTGTGGATTACTGTGCTCAGAAAGAGATCACTTTCCTATGTTCGGCGTTTGATGTGGAGAGCGTGGACTTCTTGGACGAGCTGGGCGTGCCGGCCTATAAAGTAGCCTCGGCGGATCTGACCAACCTTCCCCTGTTGGATCATCTGGTGAAAAAAGGCAAACCCTTGATCCTGTCTACGGGCATGTCACGCATGGAGGAGGTCGAGTTCACAGTCGAATTCCTGAAAAAACGTGGCGCCGAGTTCGCCCTTCTGCACTGCAATAGTACCTATCCGGCCGCTTTCGAGGATGTCAACCTGCGCTTCATGGGACAGCTGCGCGGGTTTGGCGTTCCGGTCGGTTATTCGGGTCATGAACGCGGCATCGCAGTTTCGACGGTGGCCTCGGCGCTCGGAGCGGCGATCGTCGAGCGACATATTACCCTGGATCGTACGATGGATGGCCCCGATCACGCCGCCAGCCTGGAGCCCCAGGGTTTCAAGAAGATGGTGCGCGATATCCGCCAGGTGGCTGATGCCCTCGGTACCGGTGAGGAGAAATTTATCTCTCGAGGTGAGATCCTGAACCGAGAAGTATTAGGAAAAAGCCTGGTGGCGACGCGCGGTATCCGGCCAGGGGAAAAGATTACAGCGGAGATGGTGGCAGTCAAGGGTCCGGCACTGGGTATTTCCCCACAGCGTTACATCGAATTGCTTGGACGTACGGCAGGAAGGGAGATTGCCGAGGATGAGCCATTTCTGGAGAGCGACCTGGGAGTGGAGATCCTACTTGACGTCGAACACACCCTGCCGATGGATTGGGGCTTTACCGTGCGCTTCCGAGACTTTGAAGGGTTGCTGGATTTTAAACCTCGCCTTCTGGAGTATCACTTCACCGACCAGGATCTGGACGAACATTATCCTGGTGGCGATTACGATCTCAAATTGGTGGTACACGCACCGGAGTTTTTTGAACGCACCCTGGTAGATTTGTGTTCGCTCGAGGAACGCCAGCGCATCCAATCCGTAGCGCTGATCCAAAAGAGCATAGATCTGGCGCGCGAGATGGATCCGCATTTCCTGGGCGTACCTAAGGTCGTGGTCCATACCGGGGGCATGAGTCTCGATCACTCCATCGAGGATCGCCACAGGCTGTATGATAACCTGCGCCGTTCGGTTGAAGAGCTGGATACGGAGGGCGTAGAGTTGTTACTTGAAAATTTACCACCTCATCCCTGGTACTTTGGCGGGCAATGGCTGACCAATGCCTTCATGGATGCTGACGAGATCCTGGACTTCATCAAGCCGTTAGGACTGAATATTTGCTTCGATACCTCTCATTCAAAGCTTTACTGCAACTGGGTTCATACCGATTTCTATGAACAGGTCAGGAAGCTGCTGCCCTATACCCGTCACCTGCACCTCTCCGACGCAGCCGGATTGGATGGCGAAGGTTTGCAGATTGGTGAGGGGACCATCGATTGGGTACATTTCTTCAAAGTGATCGGGGCAGGCCGGCCGGATGGCTACCAGGACACCATGATCCCGGAAATCTGGCGTGGACACCAGCGGCAGGGTGAGGGGTTCCGGATCGCCATCCAGCGTCTCTCGGAAGCTTACTTTAAGGCCCAGGGGCGAGCCTGAGTCCTGCGGTGGCACAAAAGTATGGCTAATCCGTCGAATGGTGTCTCGCGCCTGCTACGCAGGACATCGAGTTGGCAGGCCGATTGGCGACTTTTTCAGGTTTCCCGGAAAGTAGCAGCGAAATCACGGCCGACATCAGAACGAGGGCCTGTGGCCTTCTTTAACGCCTCTACCCGGCTCGCCGGACTCAGCTTGAATGCCGCCTTTGCCTATCTGACCGCATGCGGCCTGCAGCTTTCCGGCGTTCCGGTGGTTTATTTTGCATGCAAGGCGGGGATGAGCCGCTGTGTGCTGGGCACGGATCGGGATGATTATCGCAATCCCCCGCCGTGCAAAAGCTGCACAGCGCAGGCGGAGCGCTTGTTCGGACATGCTCCGACGGTATGGTTTTCTTACTCCGAGGTTGAGGACCTTGCTCAACAGTTGGAAGACCTGGATATCGAGCGGCTTTCCGCCTTCGAGTATCGATTCCCGATTAACAGTCATGAAAGAGATATGCCCCTGGGTCGCCTGGCATTGCCTTCCTTGCGATGGGCTCTGCGGCGCCACCATCTTCAGGATGACGAAGGGACCCGTTTTCTCTTCCGCCAGTACGTGCTTTCGGCTCACCGGGTAGCTGAGGAATTCGCCCGTTTTCTGGCTCAGGTCGAGCCGTCTACGGCCGTCATTTTCAATGGAATTATGTATCCGGAAGCGGCGGCACGTTGGGTGGCCCAACAGATGGGCATCCGGGTGGTCACCCACGAAGTCGGTTTTCGCCCGTTTTCGGCCTTCTTCAGCGAGGACCAGGCGACCGCCTATCCCATTCATATCCCCGAGGATTTTGAGCTGACCGACGAGCAGAATATCCAGTTGGACGCATACCTGAAGCAGCGCTTTCAAGGCGAGTTCACCATGGCCGGCATTCGTTTCTGGCCGGAGATGCGTGGCCTGGACGATGATTTCAACAAGCAGGCGGAGGGTTTTCGCCAGATCGTGCCGGTGTTTACCAACGTCGTTTATGACACCAGCCAGGTGCATGCCAACACAATTTTCCCGCACATGTTTGCCTGGTTGGATCTCCTGCTCGATCTCATTCGGGGCCATCCGGAAACTTTGTTTGTGATCCGCGCGCACCCGGACGAAATGCGGCCCGGGACGGCCAAGCAGAGTCGCCAGAGTGTCCAGATGTGGGTGGAGAAGCACCAGGTCGCCGCGCTCCCGAACGTCGTTTTTATCGAACCACAGGAGTATCTCAGTTCTTATGAGTTGATCCAGCGCGCCCGGTTCGTCATGGTATATAACTCTTCAATTGGCCTGGAAGCCGCTTTGTTGGGCGCCCCAGTGCTTTGCGGCGGCAAGGCGCGCTATACCCAATACCCGATTGTATTTTTCCCGGATAGCCAGCAAGCGTATCGGCAGCAGGCTGAAGACTTTCTGGACTGCCCCGATGCGCTTGAAATCCCCGCGGAATACCGGCGTAATGCGCGACGCTTCATGTACTACCAGCTGTTTCGCGCTTCGCTGCCCTTCGGGGAGTATTTAGAAAATCACCCGCGCCCGGGATTCGTGCAGCTGCGGCGCTTTCCCTGGATACAACTGTTGCCGGAACGATCTGAAACCATGCGTGTCCTGGTGGATGGCATTCTCCATGGCCAGCCGTTCCTCCTGGATGAAAAGTAAGGCAGTATGCAAGAAAAGATCGAGATTTTATCGGTATCTCTCTTAGAGCAATACCATCCTCTGGTTTCCGAACTACGCTACCTGAGCGCATCCCTTGGTATCGAGTTTGGCTGGCATTATCTCCTGGATCTGACATGGATGCTGGGCCAGATGGAACTTGGTTCAGGAATACGGGTCATGGATGCTGGAGCCGGCACCGGGATCATGCAATGGTTCCTGGCGCGAAAGGGGGTTGAAGTCTTCAGTGTAGATCGCCTGGACCGGGCCTACCTACCGCTGCGATACCGGCTGCTTTTTAATGTGCAGGGGTTGCGCAAAGGGGATCTGAAGCCCATGGTGCGGTCAATTTGGACTCAGGATGATCACGAGCGAAAGCCGCTTCAGAAAATGGCTGTGAACTTGCGGGACGTGCTTAGAGCTGGACTGGTGAGTCGCGCCGCAGGTAGCGTATTGATCTACAACCAGGATCTGGGAGACATGCCTGAGATCCCCGATAGTTATCTGGATTATGTCGTTGCTGTTTCATCCTTGGAGCACAACTCGCCGCAAAACTTGAAACTCGTCCTGGAGGAATTAATTCGGGTCCTCAAGCCCGGCGGGTGCTTGTTGGCAACTTTGGGGGCGGCTCGCGATCAAGATTGGTTTCATAAGCCATCAAGAGGCTGGTGTTACTCGGAAAGCACCCTTCGCCAGGTTTTCGGCCTTGCTCCAAAGGTCCCCTCCAATTACGAAAGTTATGATGACCTGTTCGATGAACTGCGGAATTGCGCTGAGCTGCGCGGCCAGCTGGCATCGTTTTACCGGAAATCTGGAGACAACGGTATGCCCTGGGGGGTGTGGGATCCCCAATACCAGCCGGTGGGGGTCTGCAAGATTAAAAAAAGTGTATCCGTTGATGAGTTTGTATCACTCGGCGAAGCACTGTCTTAAGGTTGGGCGTTGGAAAATGCGACGGGCAGCCGTAGCCATGCGTTGGGGCTCTGAGCGGCTCTCGAAGACTCCAGCGGTTTTTGGCAACGCGATGCCCAAGTCTGGGTCTCACTTGATCATTCAGATATTAACAGGTTTGACGCGGTTGGGACCTTTCGTGAATCCTGGTTATCCGCCGGTCAACCGTTCGGAGGATAACCGCAATCTGGCCTCGGAGGGCATCCTGGAGGGTATCCAGAGCATGCGCCCTGGAGATATCCGGTATGGTTATATCCACGCCCAGCAGCCATTTATCGAAGCGCTTACAGGCCCGGATCGAGCAACGATCTTTGTCTACCGGGACCCGCGTGATATGATCGTCTCACATGTGTTTTACGCCACAGAGATTCACAAAGGTCACGGGATGCACGCTTATTACACCCAGATCTTGAACAGCGTCCAAGAAAGGATTAACGCCCAGATTATGGGCGTAGCCGAGCCCGGTTCTGAGCTCTCGCCAATTCGAAAGAAGTACGATGATTACGTTTGTTGGCTTGAACAACCGCAGGTCTTCAGCATTCGTTTTGAAGATCTGATCCTGGAGCGAGACGCAGCTTTGAACCGCATGTTAGATTATTTAGAGGAGCGAGGTTTTGCCCCTGAAGTTTTCCGCCCCCAGGCCGTCGAAATCCTGAAATCTAATATAGCTCCACATAAATCCGGTACTTTCCGCAAAGGTAAACCAGGAAACTGGCGTGAACATTTCACACCGGAAAACGTCGCCCTGTTCAAGCAGGCTACCGGGGACTTGCTGGTACGCCTTGGGTATGAGCAGGATGGCAATTGGTGAGAAGC
>DASQQR010000431.1:0-11533 GCA_035643335.1 Anaerolineales bacterium | reverse complement strand
CAGGCTTGCAGTTCACCCCGATTATCAGAGCATCGGGATTGGTTACGCGGTCCTTCGGGATATGTTGGCACAATTCGAACGCAGGGGAGCAAAGCACATATCAGTCAACACCCAATCGGATAATGAAACCTCCTTAGCCCTGTACAGAAAAGCCGGTTTCCAGCAAACTGGTGAAAAATTCTCCGTTTACGAATATCACTTCTCGCAGTAAACATCTTGGTTATCTCAGATATCGAAATTTCTAAGATTCCTACCCTTCATTGCCAACCAAAAGCAAATGACTGATAGTGCCATAGTGCAAGAAGCGGGCCTCAGCAACACGATATTCCGCCACTCCATAACCGCTGCAGAAGCGATTGTCGGGAAGGATGACCTTAACGCGGTTCTGTACTCCGCCGGACTCTCACGGTTCGTCAACAAAATGCCGTCAGACGATCTTAACCTGAGTATCACGCACGAGGAGTACGCTCGATTAAACGAAGCTATCGAGCGCAGGTATGGACGAGGCGGCAGAGGCGTATTGCAGCGAATCGGACGGCAGATGTTTCAGGATACCTTGAAAAGCCAGGGTGCGTTTCTCGGACTGCTCGGGACTACGATGAGATTATTCCCCAAATCCCTGCGGATCCGCTTTATGCTTACAAGTCTTGCACGCAGTCTTCAAAACACCAATCCAAGCGTAGAAGCCGAGGTTGAGGAACAGGACGGCAAAATTGCCTACGTTGAACGTTCCTGTGCAGTCTGCCACGGGCGTACGAGCGAACAGCCTATTTGCCACATTCACATTGGGGAGCTGAGTGAAGCAGTCAGATGGGTTGTTGGCGAGAAACATGAAATTCGCGAAACCCTTTGCATTGCTATGGGGGACGATGCCTGTCGCTTCGAGGTAATAGAAAAACCAACAAAATAAACGGACGCAAAGGACGCCTTACGAACTATCTCATTGGGAAACCGGTCCTTTTTGGTTAAATTCCGAACATAATTAACGTGCGATTAGTCACAACCATTTTCCCTGGACAAAGGCTAAGTGTCATGGCACAATTCATTGATGTGAAAATCTGAGACATCCAGGAGGATTAATGAGTGGTAAGAGCTCATCGAGCAAAAAGCAATTGATCAGAGAAAAAAGACGTCAGGCGCGGCAACGTCAAAGACTGGTAACAATTTTAATCATTGTTGCTGCCGCTTTGCTTATCACTGCTCTATTAATTGCACCATCCATCCAAAACCGCCTGGCCCCGGTTGGAAGTATCGTCCCGATTACGCCACAAGCCCGTCCAATGGCTGATGGCCTGGCCATGGGCGATCCGAGTGCATCCGTCACGATCGAGGTATTCGAGGACTTTCAGTGTCCCGCATGCAAGAACTTCACAGAGACCGTCGAGCCATCGATCGTTCGAGATTATGTAGCCACAGGAAAAGTATATTACATCTTCCGCCAGCACCCATTCATCGGAAACGAGTCCTTCAGGGCTGCGAATGCAAGCATGTGCGCCAACGAACAGGGCCGTTACTGGGATTACCACGACATGTTGTTCACCAATTGGAATGGTGAGAATCAAGGCGCCTTCACCGACAAACGCTTAGTGGCTTTTGCAGAACAACTGAATCTCGATATGAATGAATTCAACAGCTGCTTCCAGAGCAACAAATACCAGGACGCTATTAATCAGGATCTGGCTAAAGGACAGCAATATGGGGTGACAAGCACTCCGAGTATCTTCGTTAACGGCAAATTGGTTACTTCGGAAACTCCAGGGTATGTGCCAAACTACGAGGATATTCAGAAGGCAATCGAAGCAGCCTCACCTGGATAGAACTAATATGGCTCTCCCGTTTCTAAGGGGAAGAGAGCCGATTTGGTGACTGTGAACAAAAATAGCGCTGCACAAGGATGTGCAGCGCTATTTTTAGGTCAGCTGAATTCCTGACCTCAGTCTCAAAAAATCTTACTCGGCTTCCTTTGCCAACGTAACGCTGCTCTGCCCTGAGGTCTTGAGTTCCAGAAGCTCTAACACAAAGCAAAGAGAAGACAAACGATTTAGATACTTTAATAATTCTTGATTTTTGATCTCGCCCGCAAGGAACAATCCGGCAAATCGCCTCTCGGCCCTGCGGACAATTGTGCGCGCCAATGCAAAAACCGATCCAGGGAATGTATCTCCAGGGAGGATGAATTCATTGGGAATATCTATCTGCTTAGTCACCAACGCAATCTGTTGCTCTAACCAATTGACGCGCTCCGCAGTGACCTTCCGAAACCGATCCGCGTTCTCAAGATTAGCCGAGGTCTCCGCCATCAGATTGTATAGATCGTGTTGTACCGCCAGTAAAATCGGCCCACATTCGGCTGCCTGACAGGTTGATCTTGCCAGACCGAGAGCTGCCATGGCTTCATCGACCGCTCCGATGGCCTCAAGCCGAGGCTGGTTCTTCGGAACTCGCCCTTTTCCCAGCACCCCTGTATAGCCGTTGTCACCGGTACGGGTGTAAAATTGATCCACAATTTCAATTATAACCCGTTCAAGGTCATCTAAACCCAACCGTAAGCAAATTGTATCTTCTCAGTAATTTGGGGTGGTGGGTGTTTGTTGAAGCGGGCGGAGCCCACTTCAACAAACACCCACCCCTTCTTATTGAGAAGTTACAGCAAATTCTTATAATAGGATGATAATTGCCCGGATAATCTATACTGAATTAGTCACATACTGTATACTTATTTAATAGAAAGGAGATCTCAAGAGATGCAAATCCGATGCTATCACTGCCACAGACCTTTCGCTATTGGAAAAGAAGCAATTCACGCGGCGCTAGACTACGCTGTCCCTGAGGGGTTAAATCATTATAATGCTCAATGCCCCCATTGCCGGCGAGCCAACCGGATCTCTGTCGAGGAACTACGCCATGCGGCACCTGACTGGGAACCCCGTCAACCGGAAGAGGCCGAGAAGACCGAACGAGAAGAATGACAACCGTTTCGGAATCACCGCTGAAAATTGCGGATGATAACATAAACTGGAGAGGCAACCTTATCCCGTGTCAGTTTTAGACGATTTCAGCACCGCAGATGAAGTGAAAGTCGCGCTGGGTAAACAAAAGTACATAGCCAACGACGAAATCGCCACGATCACCTACTTGAGTCAAAAATTGGGGAAACCTCTGCTCACGGAAGGCCCGGCCGGCGTGGGGAAAACCGAACTGGCTAAAGCGATATCGGGCGCTACGGATCGCGAGCTCATCAGACTGCAGTGCTATGAAGGCCTGGATGAGACCAAGGCATTGTATGAGTGGGAATACGCTAAACAGCTGCTCTACACCCAATTACTACGTGATAAACTTCAAGAGACTCTAAGTGAGGCAAGCAATTTGGCCGAAGCTGCGGACCGTTTGGCCTCCGAAGAAGATGTCTTCTTTTCCATGCGCTTTCTTCTGCAAAGGCCACTTCTCAAGGCGATCTTGAGTGACCGCCCAACGGTGCTTTTGATTGATGAGATCGACCGCGCCGATGCCGAATTCGAGGCTTTCCTGCTTGAGGTGCTGAGTGACTTTCAAGTCAGTGTACCCGAACTGGGGACTCTGGCAGCCATCCACCGGCCAATGGTTGTGCTCACCAGTAATAACACGCGTGAATTAAGTGAGGCGCTCAAACGCCGCTGCCTCTATTTGTTCATAAACTATCCCTCCGTGGAACAAGAAATGGCTGTCGTGCGCCTGAAAGTCCCCGATCTATCTGCCAAATTGGCTCGGCAGGCTGTGGAACTGGTGCACACACTGCGTAATATGGATTTGCGCAAATCTCCGAGTATCAGCGAAACTCTGGATTGGGCAAAAGCGCTGGTCACGTTGAACGCCAAAAAACTGGATCCTGAGACCCTCGAGACAACGCTTAGTATCTTGCTCAAACACGAAAGCGATCTACAACGGGCCAAACGATGGCTGCAGCAGCCGCCCCGAAGTCGTTTTGATGATGATGAAGACCCGCGTTTGAGAGGCTGGCGAAATTAAATCGGCGCGTAGTTCGAGAATTCTCGCGCCCACCAATCGCTGTATCTGTTGAAAAGAATTAGGAAAGCTGTTAATGGAAGAGCGAATCATAAAATTCATTTCTGCCCTGCGATCGAGTGGCGTCCGCATCAGCCTGGCCGAGAGCGCCGACGCTATGAATGCGGTGGATCACATGGGCGTGCAGGACCGGGAGGGATTTCGATTAAGTTTGCGATCCACTTTGGTCAAGGATGCTGCCAACCTGCCAATATTCGAAGAGCTCTTCCCGCTCTTCTTCGATTCCAACCAACCTCCCCCTCTGATGAATTTATCCGAAGATCTGACTCCTGAAGAAGCCAAAATGCTGGCAGCTGCTCTGCGGCAATTTAAAGACCAATTGCAGCAAATGTTGGAACGCTTGATGCAGGGAGACCAATTAAATCAGCAAGAATTGGATCAGCTGGGGAAATTGGTCGGTTTAGATCAGGTGGACGACATGCGCTACCGCGACTGGATGGCCCGGCGGATGGAACAAGCACTGCGATTTCGGGAAGTAAAGGAAGCACTGCGAGAACTGATGGAATTGTTAGCCGAGATAGGCATGAACCGGCAGCGAGTCGAACAACTTCGACAAATGTTGCAGGCGAACCAACAGTCCTTGGAGGCGCAAATCCACCAATTTGCCGGCCAAAAAATCGCAGAGAATATGAGCGAGCGACCACCGGATGAAAGTTTGGACAGCCTGTTGAATCGGCCTTTCAATGCCCTCTCGGACAAAGACTTGGATCGCCTGCGAAAAGAAGTCAGCCGATTGGCGGCTGTTCTGCGCACCCGAGTGGCTTTGAGACAGAAACGCGCCAAGAGTGGTCAGTTGGATGCCAAGGCAACCATCAGAGCCAATTTGAAGCACGGCAACGTACCCATAGAAATCAAGCATAAAGACCGGACTCTAAAACCTAAGCTGGTGGTCATTTGCGACGTCAGTACTTCAATGCGGCCGTGCTCCGAGTTTATGATCAGTTTGCTTTACGCCATGCAGGACCAAATCAGTAAGACACACGCTTTTGCTTTCATCGATCACCTGGAATACATTTCGCCGGACTTCGCAGGTAGAGATGTCCGCCAGGCGGTCTCTCATGTGCTGGAGCGGATGCCGCCGGGTCACTACAACACCGATCTGGGCTATAGTCTGCAGAACTTTACGCGACAATATCTCGATACTGTCGACCGGCGTTCCACGTTCATCATTCTCGGTGATGGTCGCAATAACTACAACGACCCTCGATTGAATTTGCTCAGAGACATTTCTCGACGCTCGAATCGCACAATATGGCTGAATCCTGAGAACCCGGCGCTATGGGGCACCGGCGACAGCGATATTTTAAAATACGCGCCGCTCTGCGATGCGGTGGTGCAGGTTGGAACCTTAGCTGAATTGACCGCAGCAGTTGACAAGTTGCTGGCCTGACCAGACGACCTTTCAAATATCCGTGGCTTTCTAACCGCTTTCGAAGGCCCGCATTCCGCCAAACTTCACCCCCCCTTATAATCCGCTGTTTCGTTGGTATAAGCGATTAAATTCGCTCAGCCGCTCTCTGAGATCCTGATCAATCGCGCCCGTTGACATGCGCCAGGACCAATTTCCCCGAGGGTTGCCTGGATAATTCATACGTGCTTCATTTCCGAGACCAAGGAAGTCTTGAAGTGGGGCTATCGCGAAAACCGCCACCGATGACCAGGCTGCTCGGATCATGTCCCAGGCGATACCCTGCCCATCTCGGCCAAGGTAACGACGGCAAAAATCGCGCTCGGATTCGGAGACGCGATCAAACCAACCGGCAGTTGTATCATTATCGTGGGTTCCAGTATAGACGACCCGATTTTTGAGGTGGTTATGAGGCAGAAAGGGCTCGGCCGGATCACCGTAAAATGCGAACTGCAGGATGATCATTCCCGGTAGACCAAAATAATCGCGCATATCGACCACGTCGGGCGTTATTACGCCCAAGTCCTCGGCAAGAATCGGCAGCTCTCCAATCGCCTCCTGCAGGACTCTGAAGAAATGTTTCCCCGGACCAGGCATCCAGCGGCCTTTGACCGCGGTTTCCTCACCAGCAGGAACCTCCCAATAACCAGCGAAGCCCCGAAAGTGATCCAGCCGGACAAGATCCACTAGCTGCAGAACCGCCTGAAACCGATCAATCCACCAGGCATAGTTTTTGGCTGCATGTACTTCCCACCGGTAAAGCGGATTCCCCCACAATTGACCTGTCTCGGAAAAATAATCTGGGGGCACACCGGCGACTACGGTCGGATTACCATCGCCGTCCAGGTAGAATAGCTCCGGACGTGCCCACACTTCAGCACTATCGTGAGCGACAAAAATGGGTATGTCGCCGATGATCTTTATGTCACGCTTATGAGCATGATTTCGTAGCGCATTCCACTGCCGAAAAAAAATAAATTGTCGAAATATCTGGCGCTTGACCGAACCAAGATGATCTTTAAGCGCCTGCTCCAAAGCTTGGGCGTCCCGATTCCGCAAAGCAACTGGCCAGTCCACCCAGGGCCCACCGCCGTGGGCCTCCTTGAGAGCCATGAAGAGGGAAAAGTCATCCAACCAATGTGTTTGCTGCTCTTCAAAGCTCCGATATGCCTGCCTCACCTCATGAGAAGCATTTTCCGAGAAATGGGCATAGGCTTTGTCCAATATCTCCAACTTCCATGGAATAACGGCACCGTAATCTACATCTTCCGCAGGAAAATCCGGTCGATCTGCAATTTCCGCTTGGCTGAGGAGACCGTCCTCGACCAGACCCTCCGGACTTACCAAATACGGATTACCGGCAAATGCCGAGAAACATTGATAGGGAGAATCACCGAACCCGGTTGGACCCAGGGGCAACACCTGCCAGAGGCGGCATCCAGTATCTGCTAAGAAATCAATCCAGCGATGGGCTTGAGGTCCGATGTCGCCAATACCATAGGATCCAGGTAGGCTCGTGGGGTGCAAAAGGATTCCTGACGAGCGACTAAACTTCATAGGCCATCCTCTTTGTCTGAACGTAGTCATCACTACGAATGATATCTTTATTGAAGTCCGAGGGGATTACATCTGTAGCAATAACCGCACCCGGTTCTACCTTTATGCCGGGCGGCAGGTGACTATTTTTTCCGACCATACTGACTAACAACTCGGAACCGGTTTCGACGGAACCCACCCGGGCATTTTCTCCGATCGTAACTTGTTTATCCACGATCGTTCGTTCGACGACCGCGCCGGCCTCAATTACGCTATCCGTTAGCACCACCGATTCGCGAATTATCGCGCCGGGTTGGACAATTACGCCCGGTGACAGAATACAGCGCTCGACCCGCGCGCCGGATGAGACAACACATCCATCGGTGATCATACTATCAAGGACTTGCGATCCGCTAACTATGCGCACTGGCGGACGTTCCTCGGTTCTTGTGTGAACGATCCAAGAGCGGTCATTTAGGTCAATCGGCGGTGGATCGGCCAGCAGATCCATGTGCGCGCGCCAATAGGAATCTACGGTGCCGACGTCGACCCAGTATCCCGTATACGGAAAGGCAAATACGTTGGAACCCGCGGAAACCATGCGGGGCAAGATGTCTTTGCCAAAATCATGGGCGGAATCCGTCCTGCTTCGATCCTCCCACAACACTTTGTCCAACACCTGTAAATTAAACAGATACACTCCCATATTCACCAGGTTGGATACAGGCTGAGGAGGTTTTTCAATGAAGGAATTTACCCGGTATTCTTCATCGACGTTCAAAATACCGAAACGGGAGGCTTCCGAAAGTGGTACGCGGATTGTGCCAATGGTTACATCCGCTTCATGATCCAGATGGAAAGCCACCATAGCATCGTAATTCATTTCATAGATGTGATCCCCCGAGAGGATCAGGACTAAATCGGGTTTCGAATGTTTGATAAAGCGGAAATTCTGCTGCACGGCATCGGCAGTGCCCAGATACCAATCCGATGCACCTCGCGCTTTATAAGGCGAGTAAATTCGAACCCCGCCCGTAAAATCTCGGTTGAGGTCCCATGGTCCGCCCGCGCCGATGTGTTCGATCAGCGAATGGGGCCGGTATTGAGCAAGTATCATGACATCAAATAACCCCGAGTTGACACAATTCGAGAGGGTGAAATCGATGATCCGGTATTTCCCCGCAAAGGGAACTGCCGGTTTTGTCCGTTTGGCGGTCAACGTGCCCAGGCGAGAACCCTCTCCACCCGCCAGGATGACAGCCCGAGTTTTCATAGGATCCTTCTTTCTATGCTAATTGGCATACCAGCTTATCACGACATCCCCAATTATTTAGATTTTGATTCCTCTAAGAGTTTCTCAACCTGAAATTCAGAGGCTTCTTCCGCCTCTTGCAGCTGCTTAATCACCTCATAGTAGTCCAAGATTCGCTTCGCGACGACCCCTTGATCCGGGTCAGGATCGGTGAGCGTTGCCACGACCGCTGCCGCCAACATCCAGCCTAACAGCATGTCAAACGACTCTTTATTGAACCACAGAATATCCTGGTAACGATTGATCTGCAGGAAGTTCCTCACCTCCGCATCCTGTAGCCAGGTCTGCAGGACCAGAAATGCGCGATTATTGCGCGTAGCTCGCAAAGTCTGCCAATCCTGATGAACAATGAGAACTTTTATCAATGCCACTGCCTGCCAGGCTTTAGATTCCTGTACATCCAAATCCTGCAAAGTAACAGCAATCATCTTTCCAAATAACCATTCATTGATCCATGTAAGGCTGCGCTCCTTAAAATCATCTGCACCCATCACTTTACCCAGATTGTGCGTGAAGGCCCAGCTCAATAGCGTCGCAAAGGCGAAATTGCTGTTTACATTTTCCTCGTTCTCGTGACCCAGAGATGTATAAATAAGATGAAGGGCTTCTTTATATTTGCGAGATCGTGGTAACGGATATCTGTCTTCCAAAACCGGCATTTCCAAGATGGCTCTCACCTTTTCGCGTATCTGTGCGGAGATCTTTTTGATTTCCTCCCCACCAACGCTCGACTGTGTGAGATTCTTAATTTCCTTGAGAAGATGCTGGGACCTTTGGTCAACTTCACTCAATAATTCAGGGCTTACGTGCTCGTCTGCTACTTGTAGTTGAGCCTCTATCAACTGGGTGAGCATATCGGCATTAATGAGTTGCCTGAAAGGCTGGTGCACAGGCTGCAAGAAAATCTCTTTCAGAGCCACATCCACGCTGGGAACCCCTCGCCCATTCAGGTATTCCTTCAGCTGAGCGTACTGGTGCCATTCATTATCCTGGATCTCTCGAAAGTCCAGGAAAACCTGATATTTGTAAGCTCCCAGCTCCACAAAGAGTCCTTGCTCGTATATTTGCTGGCAAGAGCGGATATATTCCAGACCGCTGACGTGATCGCGGAAGATAACGAAATATTCTCCGCCGTAATGCAGTCCCAACCCTTCACCCAAATTCATTTGAACTAGGTTCCGCTCGTCATCGCCTCCTGCCTTGACCGAGTAAGCGGCGGAGTTGCGGATCCAGCCATGCGCTTCCGCGTATTTGTTATGATAGACTACCAGCGCCCGGTCTTCGCCGGCCCGGTTCGAATACGCGAACACATCCTCGTTGACAAAACCCTCTGAGGAGAAAAAATCATACAGCAAGAAATTCCTTACCTCTGCGAACAAATATCGCCGCCGCAGTAACGGAAAAATCTCACGCTCGTGGCGTTCAACCAGGTGGGCATCCGGTTGCTCATCCCAGTATGCTCGACGGAATTCCATCCCGTATTTTTCGGAATATCCTTCAATCTGACCGTGCCCAAACATGGGCAGCCCCGGCATAGTTGCCAGCATAGTGCAGATGCCGAAGTACTTATCATCCTTGCCAAACTGGTCCGCCGCAGTGCGTTCATCCGGATTATTCATGAAATTTACATAGCGCTTAAGGATCTCGGGGTCGAACTCAAGAGTGTTCTTTATGACCAAGCGATATTCCAGGTTTTTCTCATCCCGGAGCATATTCATAAAAGCACTATTGTAAACGCGATGCATTCCCAGAGTCCGCACGAAATATCCCTCCATTAGCCAAAACGCCTCGGCTAACAATAAGGTGTCTGAAGCTTCCTGAGCGACGCGATCCACCACTTCCCGCCAAAATTCCACAGACATGAGGGCGTCGAACTGCTCCTTGGTCAGACCGTGCTCTGCGCGGGTCGGGATCGCTCCACCCGTACCCGGTTCCGGAAACCAAAGCCGCTGAAAGTGCTTCTTCGCCAGAGTCATAGCAGCGTCAAAACGAATGACCGAGAATTTTCGGGCCACGTGCAGGATGGTTTGAATGACTGCTTCGCGCACCTCCGGCAGGAGATAGTTGAGTTGCGCGGTATCGTTCCAGGGCATGCTGGTCCCATCATTGCCATGATAGATGAACCTGGCGTTACCAGTCCAGTGATCAACGCGCTTGAAAACCACCGCGGCGTCGGTGCCATCATAATAATGGTCCTCCAGATAAATGCCAACCCGGTCATCCCAGGATAGGTTGGGCCCATTAAAAGAGTAGGAAGGGAAAGGGCTGTTATCGAGGGATATAAACCAGTCAGGGTGTTCAATCACCCACTTTCCATCGATCCCCACATGGTTGGGCACCATGTCAGAGGCAAGTCGAATGCCGCGACGCCAGGCCCGGTCGTGTAAATCTCGATAAGCCTCATCTCCGCCTAAATCATCCGCAATGACGTAATCGAAAAGGGAATAGGCCGAGGCAACAGCCTCGGGATTCCCCCGCAGCTGTTTGATTCGTTCGGAAGCGGGGCTCCGTTCCCACAAACCGATTAGCCAGAGGCCAGTAAAGCCCCAGCGGGCCAACCTATCCAACTCTGCATCGGGAATCTGATCCAACTGGTAGATGTTCTGCTGGTAATGTTTCGACATCTGATCCATCCAGACGTAAACATTTTTGGCGATCAGCACCAGCGAGGGCATCCATGCCTTATCAGGACTGAAGCGCTCTTCCTCCAATTCCAGACCACCAAACTCGTACACTCGGGACGGACCAGGGCCAAGGAACACTGCCTTTTCCTCTTCCCGGATTAAATCCAGACTGCTGAGCAAGCGGAAGAGATACTTGCCCAATAGACTGCTCCATCGCTGCCGGATATACTCTAACTGGCCTGAGAGGGAGTGGGGCACTGCGATCGCCGGGCTGCGCAGCATATCCAATAAATTCTGATGATCCGGTCCATACGGTGGCTGGGTATCGAGGAAATCGTGCAGTTCACGGATAATCCGTTGGTAAGCGGTGTTTTTCTTCAGATTGGTATCATCAAACAATTCAAGAAAAGGCGCAAAAGCCGGATTCATGTTCGCCAGCCAGAGCAAAACCATCTCCTCTAAAACAATCCGGCGATTCGGCACGCCATCTGTATTGTCTTCCAAATAATCATCCAGATCTGTCTGCCGCCGATATACAGTGACGGGCGGAAACTCATCTGCGAATTGGCGCAAGGCGGCCTTCACTTCATC
>DASQQR010000430.1:0-3141 GCA_035643335.1 Anaerolineales bacterium | reverse complement strand
CCATCCTTTTTCGAATCCATTCCATCCACTAAGCGGGCGCAGTTCTCCTGCCAGAACGGGTTGGAATTGACCCGATCGTAAATCTTGGCACCCGCATCAAATATCCACTGCCCGAGCAACCACTTAATCACATCTTTGATGGACACCACCTCGAGGCTAAGCGGACAAAATTTATCCTTATCCGCCTTATAGATATTTATAAGCCAATACTTTCCATCCAGCAATGGGGGATTCCCCTAACGGATTAAATCCTTTACACAACCTTTAAAGTCACTTCACACGAAATTCAACTTGCTCCACTATACTCTCTTCGTAAGTCAATCTGAGCGATCTCACCCAACACCGACATCGCCAAAATATGGAGAGTAAAAAGATGAGCAAAACACTGAAAATCGCATTGATCGTCACCGGCAGCGTCGTCGCCGGAAGCATTCTGCTGCTTGCCGGAATCATCATCGGACGAAGTACTTTGGCCATAGCCGGTTTTTATCCTGGAAGCATGATGTATGGCTATCTTCCGGGTAACCCCAATGCCCAACCGGGCCTGGCACGGTCACCCTACCGACATCTGAATGGGGTCATGGGTCCAGGCATGATGGGTGGTTTCTCGGGCAGCGGGCTTGCCAGCGATGAGCCCCTGTCCATCAGCCAGGCCCAACAAGCTGTCCAGGACTACCTGGCGAATCTGGAAAACCAGGATCTCGAATTAGGCGAAGTCATGATTTTCGATAATCACGCTTACGCCCAGATCCTCGAAAAGAATACCGGAATCGGCGCGATGGAAGTGCTGGTGGACCCACAAACGCTGGCAGTTTACCCTGAACACGGCCCTAACATGATGTGGAATCTCAAGTACGGCATGATGAGCGCCTGGGGCGGCTACGGCCCGGGTATGATGGGCATGATGGGCGGCTACGGCTTCCCCAACTGGTCGCAGGAACAAACCCAAGATGTCTCTGCGGATATGCCGGTCAAACCGGAACAGGCCATCGATAGCGCCCAAGACTACCTCGATCAGGTTCTACCCGGGACGCAGGCCGAGGAACACGCCGATCCGTTCTACGGCTATTACACCCTACACATATTGCGTGATGGAAAATTAATCGGCATGCTCAGCGTCAACGGCTACACCCAGCAAGTGTTCCTGCACACCTGGCACGGCGACTTTATCGAAATGAGCGGCGAGTAAACCTGGGACAAAAATCGGCTTTCTACCTACCCAATCCCCTATCCCCTGTTGCTCTTATTTGCAATATGTGATTTAGGCAGGGTTATGTGGGGGCGGCGATGCTGCCCCCACATAACCCGCTAACAACATTTGCGCATGCATAGGAGAACAGGGTTTACTATTTCCGGTAGAATCAATGCAGGAATCTCTTTTCCGATAGGAGCACTGAGTGTCCAAGCCTAAAATCCTTGTTATCGACGATGAGCAGAGCATCCTCAACCTGGTTTCCGCATATTTGCGCCCGGAGGGCTACGAGGTATTTACCGCCGTCGACGGCACCGCCGGCCTTAAGGCCGCACGGGCCTACAAACCCGACGTGATCGTGCTGGATATCATGCTTCCTGGAATGGACGGCATCCAGGTTCTTAACCATCTGCGCCGCGAATCGGATGTGTACGTGATCATGCTCACCGCCAAAGCCGAGGAAACGGACAAAATCGTCGGTTTATCGGTAGGCGCGGACGATTACGTAACGAAGCCCTTTAGCCCCCGCGAATTGGTGGCCCGCATCAAGGCCGCCCTGCGCCGTCTGCAAAGCGGCGCTGGCCCTGCCGAACCCCAGGTGCTGAACTTCCGCCATGTGCGCATGGATACGGGCAGCCGCCAGGTCTGGGTTGACGAGCGTCTGGTTGACCTGACGGCCATCGAGTTCGACCTGCTTAGAACCCTGGCAGAACATCGCGGCCTGGTGCTCAGCCGCGAACAGCTGCTCGAAAAGGTTTGGGGGCACGATTACTATGGCGAAATCCGCGTCGTGGATGTTCATGTCGGTCATATCCGCCAAAAATTGGGCGACGACGATTTCATCGCTACGGTCCGCGGGGTAGGGTATCGCTTTGAAGATGAGGTGGTTTAGTCATGCTCAGTTTTATTCGCCGCCATTTAGGCGCCAAGTTGTTCATCTCGTACTTAATCGTCATTTTGGTTGGCGTAGTCGTGTTGGGTAGCGCAGCCGAGCTGGTTGTCCCCAGCGCCTTCGATCGTCATCTCGCAGCCATGAACGGTATGATGCAGCAGATGATGGGAAGGTCATCATCCGGGCTGAGCGGAGATTTATTCCAGAATTTTCGCGCCGCGGTGACCGAGGCCTTGACCTTTGCTGCATTGGCCGCCTTTCTGGCGGCGGTTTTAGTGAGCCTGTTTGTCAGCCGCCAGGTCGTCGCGCCGGTGCGTGCCATGATGTCGGCCAGCCAACGTATCGCTGAGGGCAATTACGCCGATCGGGTCCACGTTTCCGGCGACCTGGCCAAGGGAGAACAGGACGAGCTCGCCCAGCTGGCCCTGAGCTTCAACCAGATGGCTGCCAAGCTGCAGCAAACCGAGAATATGCGCCGCCAGCTCATCGGAGACGTTGCTCATGAACTGCGCACACCTTTGACGGCCATCAAAGGCTCGATGGAGGGCCTCATCGACGGCGTGCTGCCCGCCGATGCGGAGACCTTCCAGGCGATCCACCGCGAAGCCGATCGTCTGCAGCGCCTGGTCAACGATTTGCAGGAACTGAGCCGGGTGGAGTCAGGCGCTTTCGAGTTGGACCGCCAGGCCGTGAACGTACCGGATTTGCTTGCTTCCACGGTTGCCAGGCTGGGCAAGCAGTTCGAAGAGAAAGGCGTCGCCCTGGAAACCCAGGTTCCATCCGGGATGCCACAGGTATTGGCGGATAAGGACCGCATTGATCAGGTGCTATTAAATCTGGCCGGCAATGCTTTGCAGTATACGCCTTCCGACGGGAAAGTGATCCTCAGCGCCCACTCCGAGGATGGGGAAATCCACATTGCGGTGAGCGATAACGGGATCGGCGTTCCCCCGGAACACCTGCCTCATCTGTTCACCCGTTTTTACCGGGTGGATAAATCCCGCTCGCGGGCTGGGGGAGGTAGCGGCATCGGGCTGACCATTGCCAGGCACCTGGT
>DASQQR010000429.1:0-3208 GCA_035643335.1 Anaerolineales bacterium | reverse complement strand
GGTAAACCTAACACGACCGTGGTCTCCCAAAGCGATGATCCAGATCATTTCGACAGGCGTTACTTTGGAAAGGGCTTTCGCTGGCAGCTACCTGACCTGGAGACTTCGGAGCGGGCCTACCGGATGGCTCGGGAGGCCTATAAAAGCGATGGTCGCCAGGTGTTGGATGCCACAATTGGGGGTAAGCTACAGGTTTTTCCGAAAGTTGGTTACGATTCGCTCTTCTAGGGCCTCGCGTGGACGGTTTCCCCTTCAATCCGGAATCTAAATCAAATGCACACGCTTCTGAGCCTAAACCCGTACCAAAGCCGGTAAGAACGGAAGGCGCTAGTTGGGCTCGCTCTCGCCTGCTCGTTGGCTTGCTATTGTTACTGCTCTTTGGCCTCGGCCTGGGTGTACGCCTTTACGATCTGACCGACCCGCCGCTGGATTTTCACCCCACGCGCCAGCTACGGATGGCGATGATCACCCGGGGTATCTACTACAAGATGTCCCCGGCGGCAGATCCCCTGTCACGAGAAACGGCCATTGCTTTCGGGCGCTCCATGGGGGTGTACGAACCGCCGATTTTGGAAAACTTAGTGGCGTCCACCTACCAAATCTTGAGGGGCGAATACCTGTGGGTATCTCGTATCTTTACCTCCCTGTTTTGGTTGGTGGGTGGCGTGGCGCTTTTCGATCTGAGCCGGCGCATGACTTCAACTGGTGGGGCGCTCCTTGCTACCGCCTTTTATCTGTTTCTGCCCTTCGGTGTGATCGCCAGCCGTTCCTTCCAACCCGATCCGGGCATGGTGATGTGGGTTATCCTGGCCACATATGCCTTTTATCGTTGGGCACAGGGGAAGCAGTGGCGTTGGGCGATTTTGGCGGGTACTCTTTCCGGAATCGCCGTGCTTGTCAAAGTAGTCGCTGGGTATTTGGTGCTTGGTTTGGCCATCGCAGTGGTGATTTCTGCACTTGGATTGAAGCGCAGTTTCAAGAGCCCACAGGTCTGGGCAATGGCAGGGCTGATGGCTTTTCCAGGCATCCTCTACTATGTTGCCCTGTTACAGGGACGGTCGTCAGATTATTTCATGAATTGGACTGTAGCGTTGCTGCCAATGCTGCTCAGCCCTTCCTTTTACGTGCAGTGGTTGGTTCATCTGCGGGACCTGATCGGGCTAACCGTCCTGCTCCTGAGCCTGGTTGGCGTACTGATCTCCGAGCCGTTTAACCGGGCGGTGCTCTTGGGATTGTGGGCTGGCTATGGGATATACGGCCTGTCCTTGCCTTACCAGATCACCACCCACAGCTATTACAATCTGCAGCTGGTGCCGGTTGTGGCTATTTCTCTGGCGCCAGTGGCTGTCTTGTTCTGGGAGCATCTATCGGTTCAAGGGGCGATATGGCGAGCTTCACATTGGGGGCTGATGGCGATTTTTCTGGCGTTCTCGATCTGGAATTCGGTTTATACATTGGATTCACAAGATTTCCGGACTGCGCCCTCTCGTTGGAGTACGATTGCGAGTTCAATTCCCAAAGAGGGTAAGATCATCGCTCTAACCCAGGACTATGGCTATCCCCTGATGTATTATGGTTGGAAAAAGGTAAATTTATGGCCAGACAGTGCGGAGCAGAATTTGGCCAAGCTACGGGGCAAAAGCGAGGTCGGCCTGCAGAAGGAATTCACTGAACGCACTCAAGGCGAAAGCTATTTCCTGGTCACTGACTTTGAGCAGTTTGATCGCCAGCCGGTATTAGAATCATTGTTGTATGGTGAGTACCAAGTCTACGCACAGGGGGACGACTATCTGATCTTTGATTTGGAGCATCCTTTGAGTGCAAATCAGTAAACGATCAATAAGATTAGCGATAAGCCGGTGGTAAATTCGACAGTACAGGAGTATTCTGGATCTAAATCCTTTTTTGGCCGCTCGCGCCTGATCCTGGCGCTCAGTCTGGCAGTGATCCTTGTATTGGGACTGGGCATCCGCTTTTATGATCTCACCGATGCTCCCATGGACTTCCATCCCACGCGCCAGATTCGCGGCTTGGTGATTGCGCGGGGGATGTATTACCAGATGCTGCCCTCAGTTGACCCGGCTAAACGTGATGCGGCAATAGCTTATTGGGGTTCCATGGTAGATAGAGAGCCTCAGATTCTGGAACGGGTTGTTGCGCTCACATATCTGGCCATCGGCCAGGAACAGACATGGATTGCCAGGATCTATACTTCGCTGGCGTGGATCATCGGTGGATTATTCCTGTTTGCCCTGGCGCGCCGCATGGTCTCTGCGGATGGCGCGGTGGTGGCGACTGCATTCTATTTGTTCCTGCCGTTCGGCGTCATTGCCAGTCGCTCCTTCCAGCCTGATCCAGTGATGGTGATGTTGTTCCTCATTTCGGCTTACGTCCTGTATCGTTGGAGCGAGGCTCAGACATGGAAGTGGGCGGTGCTGACTGCGGTTCTGGTTGGAATCGCGGTTTTCTATAAAGTGGTGATTGCGTTTTTGGCGGTGGGGATGGTCGTCGGGGTGGTCCTGCATCTCAAAGGTTTTAAGCGGAGCCTGGCAGATGCCCAGGTCTGGACGATAGGTCTGCTGATGGTTGTCCCCGCTGCGCTCTATTATTTGGTCGGGATTCAAAACACTTCTGCCAATTTTCTGGAGGGATCTACTTTATCCCTGCTGCAACTGATCCTTTCACCATCCTACTATATGCGCTGGGCAATCTTTTTGCACGGAATGTTCGGCCTAAGCATCATCCTGGTCAGTTTAGCAGGCATGCTTGTTTCTAAGCCGCTAAATCGCAGCATGCTTCTGGGATTATGGGTCGGTTACGGTATTTACGGTATTTCTTTCCCGCACCATATTACTACCCATGAGTATTACCACCTGCAATTAATCCCCATTGTGGCCTTATCGCTCACGCCAATCGGCGATTTTATCTTATCCAAAATCGCCGGTTCAGGGGGCTTGTGGCAGTTTATGGCACTCGGCGTGATGGTGATAGGCGCTGCTTACCCTCTGTTCATCACGCGCTCGGTTCTGGCCGGGCAAGATTTCCGCGCTGAGGCGACGTATTGGCGGGCGGTGGGCGAGGCGATCCCAGATAATGGAAAAACCATTGCCCTGACCCAAAACTATGGTCACTACCTGATGTACTATGGTTGGGAGAAAGTAAAATTGTGGCCGACTACCGGCGAAATTAAACTCGCCCAAACCCGGGG
>DASQQR010000428.1:0-3917 GCA_035643335.1 Anaerolineales bacterium | reverse complement strand
CCCGAAGCCCTCCACGAAAGCGCCCACCCGGCTGGCGAAGTTGTCCACCGCCGAGTTCACCAGCGTGACCACCAGCACCTCCTGGTCGTCTTCCAGCGCACCGCTGGCGGTGATCTGCGCCGCCAACAGCGAAAGCGTGTGCGTCTTGCCGCTGCCCGGCACCGCCGACACGCCCATCGTGCCATGCGTGTAAGCCAGGACTTCGCGTTGTTTAGGACGGGGTTCGAACATAAGTACCTTTCAAACGCGTAGTTCTTCAGTCTGGCCCAGATTCGTCTGTCCTGAGCCAAGTAGAAGTACTGGCACTGAGCGCCGTCGAACTGGACGCGGACGAGCGCGGAATGCGCGGATTGTGCTTTGTTTACAGCCGCCTGTTTTAATGTGCATGCGTTTCCGTTCGGTCTGATTGTTCATATCTTTGGTTCTTCAGCGTTCATCCGCGCTCATCCGCCTCCTATCCGGATCCTTGGGGCAGCCATGAGCACCGCTAGCCGAGCGATGGAATACGCCGCAGGACCCGCTGCATAGCCTGCAGCAGAGGCCCCTTGTGCTCGTACCCCTGCTCGCTCAATTCACTCAACCCTAGATAGACCTTGCGCCGGCAGCGCCGGATCAAGCCCAGGGCCAGGCGCTCCAGGGTTTCCCGGCTCGTCGTGTACTCCTCCACATCGGTCCAGGCGGCACGCGCCGGCCATTCCCGGCTGAGCACGTAGGGATGGGTCAGGGGTTGGTACAGGCGCTCGAACCAGCCGCGGCCGCCAATGTCCAGCCAGAACTGGTAATCGACCGGCCGGTTGGCCATCAAAAAGGTGTAGGCTGGGGCCAGCAGCACGGCCTCCTCCGGCTGGATTTGCCAGCTGCGCAGGTATTGGGCGGCCACCACGCCATCCTGGACCATTTCGACGTATTCCTGGCCAAGGGGCTTGCCATCCTCGGCCAGGCTTTCGGCGGCCACCCAGCGGAATTTGCGCGCCGATTCAACCAGGTTCGCGGCTACTTCGCCAGCGTCGAAATCCCGGTGGAAACCGTAACCTTCTTGGGAAAGCACTTCCCCGAATAGCCGGCTGATGAAGTGGTCGATCTCTTCCGCCGGACCGCGCCGGTAGGCCTCGATCCAGGCGCGCAGCGCTTCGTAGCGTCCACCCAACAGATATGTGATGCGGCCTTGGGCCTCCGGCGTGAGCCGGTCGAAGGAATTCAGCGTGGGCTGGCCTTCCTGGATCCGGTAGACGATCTCGGACAACAACTGGGCGCGTACCAGGTCCATGCCTTCAATCGCCTGGATCAAGGCGTAAGCTACGTCGAAACGCGTGGGCAGGATGCCCCAGGAAGGGTGCGTGATGGCGGCCAGGGTCAGCAGGCATTCGGCGGCTGGCTCCTCGCGTAGAGCCCGCGAGGGGCGGTGGGAGCGGGCGGGCACCCCCAGCCCCGCCAGGCGATTGCTTAACGAGAATCGCAGTGCATCACTCAGGAAGGGCGCCAGGACCACGATCTCCCCCGGCGGGACCTGCTGGTCGAAGACCAGGCTGGCAATGCGCTCCGCCACCCAATCCAGCATCTCCGGGTGGAAGCGGTGGTAGGCGTATTCCAGAGCGGTGCGGATGGTGGAGACCTGCGCGGGGGACAGGTCCCCTCTGGGCGGCTCGTCCTCTGGCCCTGGAGGCGGGGCCCCCGCGAAGCGCCGGTCTAACGGGCCGCTATAGCTCTGGTAGGCTTCGATGGCGGGCTGGCGGGCCAGCTCGCCTCCCAGGAGCGCGCCGAATGTCTCCAATTCCGGCGTGGTCACGAAGGATTCGTCGAAAACCACGTGCTCTTGCAAAAGATCTTTCAGCCGGTACGCGGTGAGCGGGTCGGCGCTCAGGAAGGTTCGGTAGCCGGCTGCTTGGTCATAGATCAACAAGGCCGAGTCGAACTGCGGCAGCCATTCGGCCAGCAAGTCGTGTGCCCGCGGGCTATCCTCTTCGAGGTTGTCCACGATCAAATGTCGGTAAGTGCTGGTGAGATGATCCCGCACGAGCGGCTGCGGCCATAGGTGTTGCCAGAAGACCTGCAGTTGCAGGGAAAAATCCAGCAGGTTGTGATCCAGGCAGTACTGCCGGAATCGATCGGCGCATTCCTGTGCGTCGGCGTAGATCCGCAGCTGGCCGGGTTCGCCAACCCAGGCGGCTTTCAGGCGCTCGCCGATTTCGGTTTCCGGAAAGCCTATCGAGGCCGCCTTGTTGAGGTTGTCAAGGATCTGGCTGTACAAACGGTTGGCCGGGATAGCCACCGCCTCGAAATACCCCTGCTCCAGCAGCGGCCGTACCAACCGGGCCATGTAATATTGGGCTGTCTCCAGGGTCAGGAAGATGGGCGGGTCGTCGGGATGAGCGAAACCCGCTTCTTCGGCAGCCAGCGGCCAAAACAGATCCAGCATGCGTTGGGCCAGGCCGCCCACCGTCAGGATGTCCACCATGCCGCCGGCCAGCACGCCGGGATGCTGCAGGGCCTCGTAGTACGGGGTAGCCAGGGTGCGCTGCGGAACCAGGAGCAGGATGGAGCTGGCTGTAACACCCGACGCCATCAGGTGCAGCAGCCGCTCGACCCCCGCAGTGGTCTTGCCGCTGCCGGCCGGCCCTTCCAGGAAGATCTTGGCGTCCAAAGGGGCCTGGACGACAGCCAGCTGGGTGGAAGATAAAGTTGGCACAGAGGTGGGTTCAGAGGGATTGTTCACGGGCATTCAAGGGGCGAATGGGGATCATGATCAGGAGGCTTACGAAAGCCGCTCGGTGACGCGCGCCGCCAGGCGGTGAGCAATGGCCTCCACAATGGAATCAGGGACGCCCTGGGGGGTTTTGGATTTCAAGCGCAGGTCGATGGGATCGTTGATGTAGTCCACGGCAGTGAATTGGCCCGCCTGGGTCAGGGCGATCTCGGTGGAAAACAGCTGCAGCTGGCAGACGTCGGCCATGGTGCTGGCGATGTCCCACAAAGGATCCAGGGCGTACTCCCGGCGTTCCTCCAGAGTGACCTGCTGGTAGGCGTGGGTTTGGGTGTCCCACCAGAAGGGATAGGTATACCCTGCACAGTAGATGACGCGGAACCAGGCCTGGCGGGAATCCAGGTGCTGGGCGACCACGTGCGCCTGGAGCAGGTATTGGTCCTCGGGGTACTGCCACCGCGCCATCATGACTTGCTCCCAATTGGTGGCCTCGTTGATCACCCCCTGGCCGCCGCCCCCATGCGCCGGCTTGATCGCGAAGCGGGTCCCCAGCGGGCCGAGATCCGGGGGACGAGGTTCACGCACCTCGCTGCAGGCCGGCAAGACGATGGTATGGGGGGTGTGCAGGCCGGCGGACAGGAAGGCGCGATGCATGGCAGCCTTATTCCACGAGCGGCGGGCTAGACGGTAGGGGTTGATGCGGTAGAGCCCTTGTTGGCGAGCCCAAAAAACGATGGGCAGGAAGCGCTCATCTTCATCCGAAGCCCGGTCGAACAGGGAGCGGAAGCGCAGGTCACCCTCGAGGAGTTCGGTTTTCATGGTCTCAAGGTTGTAAGGCGTGATTTGTAGCAGAGTCAGCCCCCTCGAATTGCAGGCCAGCTGCAAGAAACCCACGAAGTCAGTGTCATATTCCCAATTCCAGGCCAGGCACAGGTCATAAAACGTCATGACATCTCTTGCCGCGCGCCAGCAGCCTGCTAACGCAGGGATCCAACAATAAAAAAGCGCATACCAAGATTCTAACAGAAGCCAGACGTATAGACAACCGCGGCCGGACGATGACACACCCCACCCCGTCTCCTCCAATCCCCTGCCCCTGGTCACCTGACCAGGGCTTTTTCTACCAACATGACCAGTTGGAAGACCCCCCGGTTAGCGGGCGCCTTTGGATCACCTTTTTCCTATAATTAGAAATAAATTCCGGAGCTTGTCACAA
>DASQQR010000427.1:0-4655 GCA_035643335.1 Anaerolineales bacterium | reverse complement strand
GTTCAAATGCTGGCCTTGCGCGGCCAGGATTTGTCTTCCCTGGTTCCTCCGGACGCAGTGCAGCTGGCCGAACAGCAGGTCAGCGCCTATTGGTCAGCCACCTGGTATGGCTCCTTGCTGTCTTTTGTCGAGCGCGCTCTCGCCCTGCCGGTTCAAATCTCCCTGTCTATACTGGTTCTCCAGGTTTTTGTCCGCAGGCAAAGCCGTTGGTTGTGGATGGCCATCGGATGGCACACTCTGGTGGACGCGCTGGCGGTTTTCTCCGCCCAGACCTGGGGTATTTACCTGACGGAAGGTCTGATCGCGCTCGTGGCTGCCGTGAGCGTCGCCATCATATTTGTCCTGAGAGAGCCTGAAGCGCAGCCTGTCTCATCCGAGCGGCCTCTCCCAACAGAGCAATCCATCCCACCATTGCGGCTGCCTGAACTTGAGGAGACATTGGAGAACCTCGAAAGCACTCGATACAACTGACCAACATGATCACAACCCACAATCTAACCAAGAAATTCGGGAATATCCTGGCCGTTGATGAGCTGACCCTGGAAATCGAGGCTGGCGAAGTGTTTGGCTTTCTCGGTCCGAACGGCGCCGGCAAGACCACAACCGTGCGGATGCTCACCAGCTTGATCGGGCCTACCAGCGGCGCTGCCAGTGTCAATGGCTTCGCCGTTGGCCGGCAAGATATGGATATCCGCCGCAGTGTGGGTGTCCTCACCGAGACACCCGGGCTTTACGAGAACTTGAGCGCTGAACGCAACCTGCAAATCTATGCCAGCCTCTATGAGGTAAATGACCCCAAAGGAGAAGTCGAGAAATATTTGCACTTATTGGGCCTTTGGGAGCGCCGCCATGATGAGGCCGGTACTTTCTCCAAAGGTATGAAACAGAAGCTGGCCATCGCCCGCGCCTTGCTGCACGAACCGCCCACCCTGTTCCTGGACGAACCCACCGCCGGGCTGGATCCGGAGTCGGCCAGGCTTGTGCGAGATTTCATCGTGGAGGTTAAAAAACAGGGACGCACGATTTTCCTTTGTACCCATAACCTGGATGAGGCCGATCGGCTTTGCGACCGCATTGGTGTTTTCAAAACCCGCCTCTTGGTAGTCGACACGCCTGCCCGCTTGCGTTCGCAGGTCTTCGGTCGCAAGGTCGTCTTCCATCTCAGGCAGGTGGACCAGGGTCTGGCAAACACTATCGACGCTTTGCCCTTTGTAAAGGATGCCCGCGTGGTGGAAGGCAAATTGCTCGTCACCCTGGACGACCCTGAAATCCACAACCCCGAGATCATCCGGATCCTGGTAGGCGCCGGGGCCGAGATCCAATTTGTGGGCGAACTGCGCCATTCCCTCGAAGACGTCTACTTGCAATTGGTCAAAAACGCTTGACCGGAAACAATATGGATAAGATAAACACCATCATCCGCAAAGAATGGGCCGAGGTCTTCAAAAACCGCTTCGTGCTTTTCACGGTGGCCTTCTTGCCGCTCATCTTCACCGTCCTGCCCCTGGGCATCCTTTACAGCACCCGTTCCGCCGCTTCCAGCAATCTTACCGCAGACATGCCGGCCCAATTCGCCAGCCTCTGTCCTGCGGGGATTTCGGGCGGCGAGTGCTTTCAGATATTCATGGTCAGTCAGTTCATGATCCTGTTCATGCTGCTGCCCGTGACCATTCCGGTCACCATCGCAGCTTACTCCATCGTGGGCGAAAAGGCCACCCGCAGCCTGGAACCCTTATTGGCCACCCCGATCAGCACCGCCGAGCTCCTCACCGGCAAGAGCCTGGCCGCAGCCATCCCCGCCATCCTGGCCACCTGGGCCGGCTTCATCATCTACGCCATTGGAGCCCGTATCCTCGTCTCCAACCCCAGGGTCTACCTCGCCCTGATTGACCCCATGTGGTTGATCGCCGTGATCTTGGTTGGCCCCCTGCTGGCCATCATGGCCGTGAACGCCAGCATCATGGTTTCCTCCCGGGTCAACGACCCGCGCGTCGCTGAGCAGCTCTCAATGGTGGTGATCGTCCCGGTCTTGGCGCTGTTCTTCGGACAGATCGCAGGCCTGTTCTTCCTCAACCGCCAGCTCATCGTCATCATCGCCGCGATCTTGATCCTGATAGATGTGGGCCTGGTGTACCTGTCCGTGCAGCTCTTTCAACGCGAGACCATCCTCACCCGCTGGAAATAGGGTCGAGAGCATTATGAAAAAACACATTTACCCAAAGATTTATTTAACGCTTCTCTTAATCATCCTGTCCACCTTCACCGTGCGCGCCCAGGAAAACACCCAGCTGACCCTCAAGCTCAGCCGCGACTTCGGTTATTCGGGATTCGGGGGAGATATCCAGGGGACCTTCACGCTAAAGGCCAGCGGCGCTGAGAATCTAAGCCGGGTGACCTTCCTGATCGATGGGTCCACCTTGGCAGAGGTCAGCCAGCCGCCTTTTCAGGTGCAGTTCAACACCGGAAACTACAACCTGGGGGTGCACACCTTGAGCGCCGTTGGACGCACCGCAAGCGGGCAGGAGCTGCAATCCAACGCTATTCAGGCCAATTTCGTCACACCCGGAGAAGGTTGGTCCGCTGCACTAAAGATCATCATCCCTGTTTTGGCCCTCGTTTTGGCAGCCGCATTATTCTCTGCCGTCGTCCCCTGGCTGACGAGCCGCGGTAAGACCAGCCAGCTACCCTTGGGAACGCCCCGGAATTATGGAGTCTTAGGGGCTGCGGTTTGCCCCAGGTGCGGCCGCCCATTTGGCCGGCACTGGTGGGGTATTAACCTGCTGGCGGGCAAATTGGATCGCTGCCCGAACTGTGGAAAATGGAGTATCGTCAGGCGCGCCACCCCCGCGGAGCTATCCGCCGCCGAGGCCGCCGAACTTGCAGCCGCCAAAGCGGAGCAAGGCGAGGCACCGGCGTTGAGCGAAGAGGAGCGCCTGCGCCGTGAGCTGGAGGACTCGCGCTACCAGGATTTATAGCCCCTCTGGATCTCAGCGGCCTGACCACCGGCTTTTTACGGATTTACGGTAAAGTCGGTGTGCATACCCTGAGTGTAATGGTTCTCAATGTTACAGATCAGGGCATAATGCCCAGCTGGCAAATTGACCGTCAGATCCACCGAGTCACCAGGCTCAATGTCTTCGGCTTCATCCACTGCGTTAATTTGATCTTCAAGGACCAGGCTACCGTCTTCATTCATGGGCAGCGAGTCGGCCGGTAAATCGGTCTGAACGATGACGAATTCGTGGGTTTCCGAAGCCGCGTTGTTGGTAAGATGGAAGGTTACCTCACCGGCTTTCGCCGAGTCCTTAGAGAGCTGCATGGTGTAAGTTTGCTCTGGCGTGCCCAGGCTCACATCCACCGCGTTTGACCCGCAAGCTGCCAATAGAGGTAAGACAAATATGCTAAGAATGGAAAGGATCAGAAACTTGCGAATTTTGGTACTCATAATAATTAGCATCTCCTATACTCTCAATGAACCATCCGACATGGATTAAAGATTGACTTGGAAGGTGTTACTTAAACGGAAATTTCGGCCCCCTTTGGGCTATAGCCTTCCTCTCGACGGCGACGTAACGGTAATATTGCGACAATACAGGCAAATCGCTGATGTCGTCTGCGCGTATCCTACCTCCTCTCTATACCCTGGCTACCGATGACATAATCCAGCTCAGCACTCGCCAGGCTTGGCAAACTTATCGGGTCGACCAAGCCCGCATATTGGAATGGATTATGAATATAGTACAGAAATCGGATAGGATTTGTCCTTAATGTTACCCTCTGATCACCTTACGATGACTTAAGCGCTGGACAGATGGCCAGCAGGCAATTGGTCCCCTGGCAAAGTTCCCGAAGGGTCTGCACATCATCCGGCTGGCCGACAAATGCTAAGTCGGTCCCCTCAGCCTTGATCTGGCGAAAGAGCGATTCTGGATCCACATCCAGGCTCACCTGCAGGCCAAGCCGGATTCCCTCTTGGCCACCCTCGGGCAGAAGCTCCTCTACCGGAATGCCCTGCTTGGTGATGAGAAGTTTCAATTCGATCTGCCAACGCCTGGAAAGATCTACTGCTTTGTTCAATGCCTCCGGGGCCGCTGGAGAATCGTCGTAGAGCGCCAGCAGACGGCGAATGTCACGCTGGTCGGGAATGATCCATAAGGGGCTGGATGCCTGGGCGATCCAGTCCACCAACACGCTTTGGTCATTCAGACCATCCTTGGCGATGAAAACCGCGTCAATGGGAAGGTTCTGGAATGCCAGCTGGGCATCCGCCAAAGAAGGAAAATGATCACCGGTGACACCAACGCCGGCAGCACGCGCGCCGGTCATAAACTCCTTGAGCACCTGCTCCGCATCCGCCTGTCTTTGAAGCCCGGTGAGAGCCGCACCGATCAGTTTTGCACCCGTCCGCGTGGCGATATCGTAGGCGGTGTAGGCAGCCTTGCGCCCTCCTGGGCTTCCATCTAAAACCACCAAAATGCTCTTCACAGGACATATTCTCCAGATATTTATGCGCCGGCCAGAGGCAGGATCAGGCTGGCCAGCAAGCCGCCACCCGGCAAATTTCGGAGTTCAAGGCTGCCATGCTGAGCAAGAGCCAGCCGCTGGGCAATCGACAGGCCCAGACCCATCCCCTGCCGGATTTTGGGCGCCGATTC
>DASQQR010000426.1:0-10260 GCA_035643335.1 Anaerolineales bacterium | reverse complement strand
AACTGCTGAGTTTTCCGGATGAGGTGGTCCTTTACCCCACCCACGGAGCGGGTTCATTCTGCGCCGCGCCCACCTCTCTCGAGCGGATATCTACAATCGGACACGAAAGGCTCGGGAACTCCCTGGCTCAAGCAGCGGATGAGGACAGCTTCGTGATCCGCTCGTTGAGCGGCCTGCCGTCTTACCCTACCTATTTCAAGTATCTGCGGAGCATCAACCAGCGCGGCCCGGCGCTTCTGGGCGGCGTACCGGCCTTGAAACCATTGAATCCGGAAGAAGTCCTCAGGCTCGGCTCCCAGGGCGTGGCCATCCTGGACACACGCCCTCCCAAAGCATTTGCCGCCGGGCATATCCCCGGGTCATACGGCATCCCGCTGGGCGCGCCCCTGATCACCTGGGCCGGTTGGGTAATCCCGTTTGGCAGCCCACTGGTCCTGGTCGGCAGCGATGCACGGGAACTTGATCAGGCTGTGCGCCAGCTGATCCGCATCGGTTACGACGACCTGCGCAGAACCCTGGCGGGTGGGTTTGAGGCCTGGGAAGCAGAGGGCCGCCCGGTTACGCGCCTGCCGGTCATGCCGGTTCAAGAGCTGGCAGAGCGCCTGGAGCGAGGGGTGGCTCCGCTTATATTAGACGTGCGTTCCGACGCGGAGTGGCGCGCCGGACACTTGCCAGAAGCCATCCACGTGGAGGCCGGGCGGCTCTCTTCTGAGGATTTGCCTCTTCCCAAGGATGATCTCAAGGTGGTCCACTGCGGCCACTCGGACCGTTCCACAGTAGGGATTTCCGTCCTGGAACGGCGCGGGTATCGAAACCTGGTCCTGTTAGATGGAGGCTTTAGCAGCTGGCTGGCGTCCGGCTATGAGGTCGTGAGCGAAGCATGAATGCTGGCTCAACCACCCTGGGCCTGCGAGCAAACTGGCGCCAGTTCACACTCCTGGTCGTGATCAATGCCTTTGTGGGGGCGATGGTCGGGCTGGAGCGCACCGTCGTCCCCTTGATCGCCGAAGACGATTTCGGCCTGGTTTCAAGATCGGCCATCCTATCCTTCCTGGTCAGCTTTGGCATCGTCAAGGCGCTTTCTAACCTGTTTGCCGGGCGCATGTCCGACCGCCTGGGGCGCAAACGCATTCTGGTCGCTGGCTGGTTGGTCGGGCTCCCCGTACCCTTCCTGATCATCTTCGCCCCCACATGGAGCTGGGTCGTCCTCGCCAATGTGCTGCTGGGGATCAACCAGGGATTATGTTGGTCGACTACCGTGATCATGAAGATCGACCTGGTTGGGCCAAAACGGCGCGGGCTGGCGATGGGATTGAACGAGTTCTCTGGCTATCTGGCCGTCTCTTTAGCAGCGCTGTTGAGCGGCTTTCTGGCGGCCGCGTATGGCCTGCGGGGGGCGCCTTTCTATCCCGGCATCGCCTTTGCAGTTTTGGGTTTGCTGCTCTCCATCCTGTTCGCGCGCGAAACACGGCCCCATGCGAGGTTGGAAGCGCAGCTTCAATCCGGTTCCAGCAATCCCAGGCAGCAAAATGCGGGAGATCAGCCATCATTTGCTCAAATCCTGCTCATAACCAGCTGGAAAGATCGCGCCTTGTTCGCCTCCAGCCAGGCCGGGATGGTAAATAACCTCAACGACGGGATGGTATGGGGATTGGTGCCCCTCTTCCTGGCGGGAGCCGGCTTGCCGCTGGAAGAGATCGCCGTGGTTGCGGCCGTATATCCAGGGGTATGGGGGATTAGCCAGCTTCTCACCGGCGCGCTCAGCGACCGGCTGGGGCGTAAGTGGATGATCGCGGCCGGGATGTGGGTTCAAGCCCTCGGCATCGGCCTGTTCGTGGTGGGCAGCAACTTTCCGGCCTGGGTGGGCGGTTCTGTGCTGCTTGGGACCGGTACAGCGCTGGTTTATCCGACGCTGCTGGCCGCGGTTTCGGATGTGGCCCATCCAGATTGGCGCGCTTCGGCGGTTGGTGTTTACCGCCTGTGGCGGGATGCGGGATACGCTGTTGGCGCGTTGCTTTCCGGCATCCTGGCCGACACACTTGGCATCTCGTCCGCTATACTGGCCATCGGTATCTTGACGTTTATCTCAGGTATTATCGTAGCTTCTGTCATGTACGAGACGCTGCCTGCACCGCGGGCGACAGACCTTCCCAATCGCCACTTTCTTCTGCAATGATGGCCTTCGCAGCATAGGTGATAAAAAGGGTTGGTTCACTCATCTGGACACGCCTCTACATGCAAATACTGCCGACACTCCTCCGCCGTCAACGAGCGAGTCACGCGTGATTGGCCCAGAGCCACCAGGTCCTCTATAGGCAGAACATAGACGCGCACCGTTCCATCCTGGCCGGCCGTAATCAGGCGTGTCCCATGCGGGCTAAAGGCAACAGCATTGACAATACCACTATGTCCGGACAGCGTGAGCAACACATCGCCAGTCGTTGCATCCCACACTTTGGCGGTGCCATCCAAACTGGCGGTGGCCAAGCGCGTCCCGTCAGGGTTAAAGACCACACCCATCACGCCACCCGTGTGCCCGGAAAGGGTGAGCAGTAGATCCCCGGATTCGACATCCCACACCCTGGCCGTTGTGTCTAAACTCGCTGTAGCCAGTTGCGTCCCATCTTGGTTGAAGGTGATATGACTGATATCCCCCTGGTGGCCGCTCAGTGTGAGTACCGCCTCTCCAGATTGCGCGTCTGTCCCGAGCGCAGCCGAAATACTTGTATTGAGCGCAGTCGATATATCCCACACGATGGCCTTGTCATCCGTGCCGGCCGTCACCAACCTCGTCCCATCTGGGCTGAACGCAACGTCACTCGCCCCAAGAAAAGGTGAAGCCGCAGAATAGTCAGCGGTGTGAGCCTGCATAGCGAATACTTCCCTGCCGGTGGCTGCATCCCATATCCTGACCATCCCATCATCACCGACAGAAGCCAGGTATTTGCCATCTGGACTGAAATCAACGCCGGTGACCCCATTGAAACTCACAGAAATCGGTGATGGGGTGTGGCTGGTCAAAGTGAACAACTCTCGACCGGAATCGGCGTCCCACATGCCGATCGTCCCGTCGTCGCTCGCTGTGGCCAGACGGGTCCAATCTGGACTCAAAGCGACATCCCAAATCTCAGCGGTATGGTTGACCACTGTGGACAACTCCCTGGCGGAAGCGCTCTTCGCTGACATTTCAAGTTCCCAGATTTTAACTTTCCCGTCGTCACCGGACGTGGCCAGGCGCGTTCCATCGGGATTGAAAGCAATAGCGGTGGCACCATCAACCCCACTGGCGTGGGCAGCCAACCCCATCAACTCCCATTCATATGAAAGATTCCACACTTTAGCCGTCCCATCCCAACTGGGAGTGGCTAACCGGGTTCCATCCGGACTAAAACCAAGGTTGAGGATAGCACTTGTATGACCTGCCAGGGTGAACAGCTCCTGGCCGGAGGCAACGTCCCACACCTTGGCGGTGCCATCGTAGCTCGCTGAAGCCAGTCGCGTTCCATCCGGGCTGAAGTCTGTAATCGTAACGGGACCTGCATGACCCCGCAAGGTGAGTAACTCCTGTCCCGAGGCGGCAGCAAGAGAGGCTGCGACATCCCAGACTCTCACCAGGCCAGACTCGGTTCCGGTTGCCAGGAGTTTTCCATCCGGGCTAAAAGAAGAGCCATTATGCGAGCCACCGCCGCCCTGCAAGGTGACCAACTCCCACCCCGTGGTGTCGGTTGATGCATCCAGGTCTTCACGCAGCAACTGGGTTACATCCCAAAGTTTTACTGTGCCATCCCCACCCCCCGCGGCCAGGAGATCTCCATCGGGGCTGAAGTCGACATAATTCACAAACCCTTTATAACCGGTGAGGGTCAGCAGCTCCTTGCCAGATTCAAGATCCCATAGCCTTGCCGTCTTATCCTGACTGCTCGTAGCCAGATATTTCCCGTTCGGACTGAAGGCAACATCGATAATCACGTCGGAATGGCCAGACAGGGTAAGCAGGATTTCACCCGTACCGACATCCCACACCTTTGCCGTCCCGTCGGCGCCGGCGCTGGCAAGGCGCGTTCCGTCCGGATTGTAATCAATAAAGAGGACCGGCCCGTCATCGGTAAGCGTGAGCAGTTCCCGCCCGGAGTTACTATCCCACAGCTTAATCGTTCCATCCGAGCTACTGGTTGCCAGCTGGGTTCCGTCTGGATGGTATGCGATGCCCCAGACCTCTCCCGTATGTCCGGACAGGGTGAGCTCTACCCGCGAGGCCGGTATCGCCCGATGCAGCGCAATTTCCGCCTCAAGCGTGTGGGCCGCTGAAAGCCCTTGCAGGGCCAGCAAAATACTGCGCTCTGGGTCAGAATCCAGGTTGCTGATCGCCGCGGCGGCTAACTCGCGTGAGAAGGAAACCCGCTGTTGGTCTTGCGCCCTGAGTGCGGCTTGCCGGGTTTGTACGCCAAAGAACAGCGCAACCAGAGCCATCCCGAGCGCAACGACCAGGGCCCCAGCCAGATACACTGCACGCTTGCGCAGCTGCCCGGCGGCGCGAGCCTGCTCCTCGGCGCGTCGACTTTCCAATCTCGCGCGCTCTTTTTCGGCTTCGGCCAGTTTCCTGGCAGCTTCCAGTTCTCGCTGGCGTTGCAACTCTCTTTCTGCCGCTTCGTGCTCGGCCCATGCTTGAGAGGCATCAAGAAATTCGCTCTCCAGGGGGTTCATTTCATCTGCATGGTCCTCTGCCCATTCGAGCGCCTGTGCCAGGCGAGCGCCCCGGTGCAGCAGGTCTACCTGGCGGTCCATCGCGGCCCATTCCCTGGCGGCCTCCGTCAGGTGCCGGTGCAGGCGCAAACCTTCGCGGTTGTCTTCAAGCCAGCCTCGCAGCTTCGGCCATTCGCGGATCAACGCTTCGTGGGCTACCTCGGCTGAGTCTTCACTGGTGGTGATCAAACGGGCGTCCGCCAATACCTTCAACACGCTGCGTGTTTCGGCAGCTTCCTCCGGCTTAAGGATCAACTCGTCGAAGGCAGCCCTGCGGCGCGTGTCGCCAGTGGCGGTTTCATCACCTAATTCTGTCAGGCGCAGGAAAATCCGGCGGGCAATGGCCCGCTGGTCAGGATTGAATTGATCGACGAAAACAGCCTCGGCCGTCTCAGCAATGGCGCCACGCACACCGCCAGAGGCAGTATAGCCGCTCAGTGTCATCGTACGCCCGCGCCTTCGCTGCCAGGTTTCCAATAAGGCATGCGAGAGCAGAGGCAAAGCGCCTGGCTCTCGTCCCACGTCATGCAGCAGCAGATCCACCAGTCCAGGCTCAAACTCCCAGCGCCCGCGCTGAGCAGGCTCTTCGATCACGCGCCGAAGTTCCTCCGCGCTCATCGCACCGATGTATTCCTGCTGCCGGGCCAGCGCTTCCCGCAGCTCCGGGTACTCTGCACAGTATGCGTAGAAGTCGGCCCGCAGCGCGATGACGATGGTCGCTGCCCCGTCCTCTTCAGACGCAGTCGTGAGCAGGTTGTCGATAAACGCGCTGCGCTCCACTTCAGACCGGCACAGGGCGAACAGTTCTTCAAACTGGTCCACAACCAGCAGAAGATGGGCATCTCCAGTGGATTTCAAGAGCCGCTTCACAAAAAGGTTAAGGCTGCGCGGCTCCCGGGCCAGGTCGTCCATCAGCCCCGCCGTGGCGACCATGGAGCCAGCCTGCTCGGTCAGACTGGCTGCCAGGCTTTCGAGCGGATGTGCCGTGGGCGTGATCACGTGGATAGGCCAATTGGCTGAGATTTGATTCCAGCGCAATCCGGGCACCAAGCCGGCCCGCACAAGGGAGGATTTGCCGCTGCCCGAGGCGCCGACGATGGCGAGAAATCTGTCATTACTGGCATCGCGGTTTGAGGTCAACGAAAGCACCCGTTCCGTCAGTTTCTCGGTCAAAGTTTCGCGGCCAACGAAGAGATCCGCATCCGTTTCATCGAAATAATTCAGCCCTTTGTAAGGACACAGTCCCAGAGCAGGGGCGTCTTCTCGCCTCACATTGGCAGCCAGTTCTAGCAGGCGTGTGACAGCCTCGGGTTCATGTTCCAAATAAAGGGCGGGGACGAAGCGAGCCTCAATCGTGGGGAGATCGGGCAAACGCAGGTTTTGTTCAAGCCGGCTGATCTGGGCATCGCTATATCCGACTGCAATGGATAATTCCACTTGAGTCATTCCGGCGCGGCGTCTTAGAAAACGCAGGAAATCACCAAAGGTGGTGAATTTTTCCAAGGTGCTGGCAGGAATTGAAGCGGACATATGCCCTTCCCAGTTATGAATCTTGGTCTGATATCTGATCTATGATCGCATGATTAGCATAGCACAAATTGGGCTTTTTGGAGAATTTTGGCAGAAAATGGCAAGTTTGGTAAGCGCTTAAATGCTACACTGTAAGTGTCAAAGGGCCGGCGGGCTGACAAAGCGCAAATCCAAACCAGCCAGAGGAGACAGAAATGAAAAAGGGTCTTGTTTTAATGATATTGCTGGCATTGATCCTTTCGGCGTGCAGCGGCGGAGGCGCATCCAAGGACTCCGATCCCTCCGCGATCATCGAGGCGCTGGAATCTGCATGGAACGCAAAGGACGCGGACGCGGCCATGGTACTCTTTGCAGATGATGCAGTGGAAAGGAACGGTCTGGGTACGTATAACGGTAAGGAGGCGATCCGCAGGGTCTATCAATTTGTGATGGATGCCCACCATACATTTATGGATTGCCAGAATTATCAAGTGAACGGCGATGTAGTCTCCTATGATTGTGTCTATACGGATAATGACGGTTTGGCTGTAGATGGCGAGCGTTATGAGGCTGTCATTGAGGATGGCAAGATCAAGTCGAATATGCTGGTGAGCAATTTCGAGCCCTAATCGGGCGGCATGGAGTGGTCAGAAGCAGGCTCTTCCTGGCGAGGAAAGATTGAGAACGTTCAAAGCGGCAAAACGGCAACATTTCTTTCACCCTTCAAGGGACGGTCATGTTCGTACAAGGATACGTGAGCACGCCGGTGATTAGTCACGAACCGAAAGGAGGTAAGCGCCAAGATAATTAATTTAAATTCAGTCGATGTGTTTATTTATCTAGAAAATGGAGGTCTAACATGAAAACCAAAAAACTTCTCTTGGTATTGATGGTGATCATAGCGCTGCTACTCACAACTGTGCCGGTCAGTGCAGAAGCCACCCGTACACCGATCAACATAACCGAATATGTCTGCATGAATACGCCCGGACAGGAGTGGGTAGCCGGAAACGTTTACCACCTTCGTGGGCAGATTCACGAAAATGTAATGGTCGTCGAGGGTGAGATCTGGGCAATCAACACTGCAAAGATCGATCTTGACTTTAATCTGGCGACAGGCCAGCTCGTTGGGAGAGGGTACGCTGATATTGTGCCCGTCGGCGCGAATGGAGGATACACCGGCGTAGGGGCTTTCCGGTTCTACGGCGCTGGCGCCAAACCACTGATAGGCGTAGGCTCCGTACAGGGCTATGGTGACTTTAAAGGACAATTCCTGAGTTTGGACCTTCTGGGCGAGAGCTTACCGCCAGATCCCGTAGGTGATGCTTACTGTGCAGGCCATGGCGAATATTTTTCCACATCCTTCTGGAGCGGTTATATCCTCAGAACTGACAATTAAAAAAGCGCATTCCGAGGAGCTGGTGAATGGGGACCACCTCCTGGGGGTGGTCCCCTCGGAAATATGTATCAGGCAAATTCCCAAGTCATATTCGAAATACCGCTCTTCTTTCCAGGTGGGGTTTGTGCCACTCTGACAACACAGGCGGATCTTTTGTCCACGTTTTCGCCACGCTGGATAGATAGGCTCTTAGCAACAAATCACTCAGCCATAGGAGGTAAAAATGAGCAACATAAGGTTTCTAGTAATGGCCATCTGGGCGCTGATCTTAGGGTTGGTCTTAACCACTTCAGCGATTGCCCCGGTCCTGGCAGATACAACCGTCAAGACGATTGCCACATTTGACCCTGCGGCAGGTGAGCTGCCTGAGGGGATCGCGGTCGATAAAGTGGGCAACATGTATTTCACCTTTGACCCTCTTGGAGAGGTCTGGAAAATCCGCCCAGGCGGTACTCCGTCGTTGTTGAAAGCCTTCGGAGACCCAGGTGCGTTGGGGTTGGCCGTCGACGCGCCCGGCAATGTCTACGTCGCTCGGGAGACGTTCAATCCAGCTACGCATGGCGTATGGCGCATCGACCGGGACGCCGCTGCTGAACGGCTGGCAGGTTCGGAGAACATCGTCTATCCGAATTCCCTCGCTTTTGACAAGCTCGGGAATCTCTACGTGACGGATACGATTTTGGGTGCGGTTTGGCGCTTTCCCCCCAATGGTACCGCAGAGCTTTGGCTTCAACATGAGTTGCTCGAAGGCCTGAATCTCCCGGAGATCCCCATCCCCTTCCCGCTCGGAGCAAACGGTATTGCTTTTCGACAGGGCAACCTCTATGTAGCGAATACCGAGAAGGCTCACATCGTGCGCATTCCGGTGTTGGATGACGGCAGCGCTGGCGAATCACAGATCGTCGCCGAAGGCCCGGCTTTGTTTCCTCTGGATGGGATCGCCCTGGACGTGCATGGAAACATCTACGCGCTCGTCATTGCCCAGAGCACACTCGTCCGCATTGATCCTGCGAATGGCTCGATCACCACGCTGGCTACTGCGAATGACGGGCTTGACTTTCCCGCCAGCCTTGCATTCGGTACCGGAAAGAGCGATCGCCAGAGCGTGTTCGTCACGAACTTTGCCATCGGACCACCGGGTGGCGCCGGTCCGGCTATTCTGAAGATCGACGTGGGGATCCCCGGGATGCCGTTGCCCTGAGTTTTCAACACCTTTAATTCGCATGGCATTGGAATTTTGGAAGACCGGGAGGCTGGGCTGGTTCCTGATTGGCCTGGCCTCGCTGCAAGCCAGAGTCTTGCCCCGCGGCCCGGCGGTGTTGCTGGTGGTTGGGGCAGTGCTACACTTTGTGATTTTGTTGCTAGAAATCCCTGGCTATAGCCTTGTTTTCGGGGCGGCCCTGGCCTGGATGGGGTATGCGCTCTGGTCCGAAACCGGCGCACCGGCTATGACAGCTGAAAGGGCAATGTAAGCCAGTACTGTAGCCAAACCCTCCCAATCCTTTTCTGCGCCGAAAATTAACTTAATAGACCGTGATATACTGGGTGTACTAAGTCCAGTTTATCAACCTATTGTCAGGACCAGGGCTAGACTCCTGGTACCCTTGCGTCGACGGCTCGAGACATTGGATGACCGAACGCGACGAGCTAGAACAGGCGATATTGGCCCTTGAAGCGCAGCGCGCCACGCTGGGTGACGCGGTTGTCGACGCCTCGCTGGGCGCCCTGCGCGAGAAACTGGCTGCCCTCGACGCCGCCCGGCCGGACCGGCAGCGCAAACAAGTTACCATCCTGTTCATGGACGTGGTCGGCTCAACCACCATCGTCCGCGAGCTGGATCCCGAAGACAATCTGGCCATTATGGAACCTGCGATGCGCCGGCTGTCGGCCCAGGTGGCGCGCCATGGCGGCCGGGTGACGCGAACGAGGGGCGACGGCTTCGTGGCCATGTTTGGCCACCCGGTGGCCTCGGAGCGCGATCCGGACAACGCCATTCGAGCCGGCCTGGCCATCGTGGAAGAGGCGCGGAGCTATGGCCGGGAGCTCGAGGCGAGCCACGATATCGCCGGATTCGACGTCCGGGTGGGCATCAACACGGGGATGATCGTCGTCGAAGTGGCCGGACAGACAGACAGGACCGAGGCGGGGGCGGCCATTAACCTGGCTGCCCGTCTGGAGAGCGCCGCCGAGCCGGGAACCGTAGTCATCTCGCACGACACATACCGGCATGTGCGCGGCGTTTTCGACCTGCAGCCCCTGGCGCCGATCCGGGCCAAAGGCTTTCCACACCCGGTGCCGATTTACCGGGTTCTCAGGGCCAAAACTCGCTCCTTTCGCGTCCGCCGCCGGGGCGTCGAGGGCATTGAAACGCGGCTAATAGGGCGCGAGAGCGAGCTCAGGGCCCTGCAGGATGCCTATGATGTGGTCTTGACCGACGGCGAGCGACAGATGGTTACCATCGCCGGCGAGGCCGGGCTGGGCAAATCGCGGCTGTTATACGAGTTCGAGAACTGGGTAGACCTGCAGCCGGCCACCGTCACCCTGTTCCGCGGCCGAGCCCGCCAGGAGACAAGCCATCAGCCCTACAGCCTGTTCCGCGATCTGTTCGC
>DASQQR010000425.1:0-4190 GCA_035643335.1 Anaerolineales bacterium | reverse complement strand
CGTACTGGTCACCACCATTTGCCAGAAAGTCGATCGTGGCGACGTTCACGGAGGGTGCGCCAGGGACAACCGAGCCTCCACTGACAATCGAAGTGCCATCGTCCAGCGTGATTTCAACCACACGGGTCCCTGGAGTAGTTACATTTGCGTCCAAGTCAAGCACTTGCGGGGTACCGCTTGGATTCCACACCAGGGTGAAGCCAGAGATCTGCGCAAAGCGTCCATCCACAAATTCAACTCGTGATACCGCGTTTTCCATGATCTCCTTGAGCTGTTCCGGCGGGATGCTTTCAACCACGGCAACGAAATTCGGGAAAGGCACCATAGTAAACGTGTCCAGCGCGGTGATCGGCCCTGCCGGAATAATGCTGTCATTTCGAATCCCGCCGCCATTCTGGAGGGCGATATCCGGTGCTCCAGCTCCGAAGCTGGGGGCCAGCTGGTCTGCCTGCCACTTCAGGGCATCCGCGATCAAGTTGCCTTCGTTGGTTTCCTTTGTGCGCACATCCGCGCGCACGCCGTTAAGGTCCACTTCGCTCGTCCCGATGACGTTCTCCGCCAGGGCCGCGATGGCTGCCTCTACCGGCTCAACAACCCGGGCCTGAACGACCGGATCCGGCTCAACCGCATCAGGGTTATCACCCCCGGCTACCCTTACAGGTCCACTGTCAGTGCCAAGTTCGATGACATTGCCGCCTTTGTCGAAGCCAACCACAAGCCGCCCCACGTATGAATAGCTGCCTCGTGTCGTGACGACCGGGATTTCGGCGCCATCACCACCCGTTGCCGTAAGGGGATAAGGACCGAAGATCTCATCGCCAGGAATCAGCAGGTCACCGGGATTGGCGAGGACCTCATCCCCGCCACCAGCTACCATGACATCAATCCCCTCCAGCATTGGGGCCAGCGCCAGATCCTCTTGAACGCTCTGCAGATGGCTGATCAGGATGATCTTATTGATCCCTATCATCTCCATTTTGTCTACCTCGGCTTGAACCGCTCCAGCCACGCCGGGATCTACCTCGACATTGCGTGGGCTGGAGATGAAGGGCAGGCTGGGCGTGGTGGCACCGATAACGCCAATCAGGTCGCCGCGCGCCTTCACGACGATGCTCTTTGCGATCCTCCCATCTTCAACCAGCGCCTCCAGGCGCGGCTCACCCGAAAAATCCAAATTGGAGCTTACATAGGCCGGATGGGTTTGGGTGTAGCCACTGATGAAATCCGCCAGCACATCGGGACCGAAGTCAAAGTCATGGTTGCCCATGGCCACAGCATCATAACCGATCAGATCCATGGCAATGGTGTCATAGAATGGCACGCCTTTTTCAAGGCTGGCATTGAATTCCGGTCCTGCCAGGAAATTATCGCCCGAGGAAACCATGATCACGCCACGCTTCGCACCGAACTGGTCACCGGGTCGAAGCCCGTGAGTGGCTTCAAATTTCAATTCATCAACCAGGGTCTTGAAGCGGGCCGCCCCGCCAAAGTCCTCCAAGCCGGCACCCAGATTGATTAATTGGGATTCAGCATCATTGTTGTGCAGCACGGTGAGCCAGAAATCTACCCGATCCTCGCTGGCAGCTGCGCTTCTCGTCCCAAATGTGGGGAAGGCCACCGCCAGGATGGTGATTAACACAAGAATAGTCGCAAATTTCCTTTTCATTTTTCTCTCCCTTTTCTAATCCCTTCTAATTCCCAAAACCCGAATAGAGATGGGATGAAACCGTGGAACCATTCAGTTTTTTCTCGGCTGAGATAATCTATTTTTGCTGGACCTCCTTTCCCTATCGGAAATCTACCCCCATAAACAAAAAGGAGAAAATTGCCTTCGAGATCCGGGCGATCTGCTGGACTGAGATCCAAAGATATGCATCTCGCCATAGGTTTGCCTTTTCGAATCACCCTAAATATAAAGATGTTTCTCGCAGTAACCTAAACCGGATATTTATTTGTTCCGCATCTCTGATAAGCAAATGATAGCCGATCTTCCTAATCCAATTGTAATAACGTTTTATGCCTTGTTGCTTACAATTTTCTGACACGGCAAGTTCCACCAGGCACGTTGAGGGGGAGTGAAACGCAGTCGAAGCGCGTGGGCAGATCCCGTTAGCAACATTTGCGAGTAGCGCGTGGAACCGCAAATCGTCCAAAAGCGTCTATAATTCAGGAAGGAGGCTGTTTGAGCTGTTCGCTGGGAGGGGATAGGCTTATGTTAAAGAAAGCCATCTTATGGAAGACCACTCTGGGTCTATTATTGGCCGGCATTATGACTGCATGTGCCCAGACAAGCAAATCCATTTCGACTCCAACCTCACTCTCTGCGACACCACCTCCAAAGCTCAAAACCTCCGTGACCCCTACCATGGATGCCGGGTTGCTCGCCCAGGCCAAAGAAGATCTCGCCAGCCGGCTTTCTCTCGATTTGGATCAGATAAGCTTGGTGGAAGCCAAATCCGTCTTCTGGCGTGACGCCAGCCTGGGCTGCCCCCAGCCCGGGACGGTCTATGCCCAGGTCATCACCCCTGGTTACCTTATCACATTAGAAGCCAACGGAAAGAAATACGAGTATCACGCCGCTACAAGTCAGTACGTTTTCCTGTGTGATACCAAAGGAACCCCCATCGAGCCCGTTCCCCTCATGCTGGTAGCCCCGCACGGGAAACCGTCAAAGTGCGTACGGACCCCCTGCCCAAAGATAGAGAAAATTAACCATTCCGCCAGCTAAATATATCTTTGGATCTCTCAGGATGAGCGTCTCCTTGGTGCCAGCTGGTTGAGTGCCCAGCATATCGAAACCTCTAGGTCGAGGGGCCCTAAATCCGGTCAAGACCGAATTCCAGGTTTGAATAGCAGTCGAAGGGCCTGTCCTGTACGAAGTAATATTATCTTCCTGCCGGGCGTTTGCTAATCTGCCTTTCTGCCACTCTGCCGCTCCTCATCCGTTTATCCGTTGTAGATCCGTTGACCCCTTCCACCCGCCAGCCGAAACCAAGGCCGTTGTTCAATATCAAAATGACAGCCTTATGTAGTTAGCGCTCTTGGCAAAGATGACGGCTCCCAAAAGCTCTGACACCCGTGTCTATGAAAAAGAGCCGCCCATGGAGGCGGCTCCTTTGTATAGTCATGGTTTATGGACTTTTATTCCAAAAACCCTTCGATCCAGTCTAGCACTTCGGGGATGTCGACCCGGCTCGAATAGCCCACGCCTGAGCAGTTGACATTGGTGACATAAGAGTTGACCGCCAGGACGGTGTCCGTTCCACCCAGTAGATCGGGACCACCGGAGTCACCGAAGCAGGTGCCGCCCGTGCCGCCGCCGGGATTCAGAGCAAGTTTCATGAATTCAGCGCTGTGCACGAATTTACCGGAGACCAGCTGGCTCGGTGCATACAGGCGCACTCTCGGTCCCGTCCACCGGTAGTACGGAGGCGGTTGTGGCAATTCATTGCCAGGAATTTTAGCTTCGTACTGCACGCCATAGCCTACGAAATCTATGCCGGTTTTGTTCTCGAGCGCATCCACCAATCCGGCCGCGGGCAGCGCGGCGAACCCACCGACATCGACCGCTTCATCCAAAACAACAATCCCTACATCCCGGTAATCGAAAGCCGGGAGCCCGTTCCCCGGGCTGCCGGTGCCGTAATCCGGGTTCGTGTAGGGTTCGCCTTCAACCGCCCCACTACCCGGGCCGCCATATGGGTACAATGGGAACGGGACATGATCGTAGGTCACGTCTTCGTAGAACCAGACTCTGGCGGCCACAGCTCCGTCCGTGCAGTGCCCGGCGGTTAACACAACATCCGGCGCAATTAAGCTCCCACTGCAGCGCCACGTGGGTACAGGCTCCCCTGTATCGGGGTCGAGTGTATCAAAAACCAAAAGACCCACATAGGGATGATTGTCCCCATCCGGCTGGCCATTGGTGATCGCCGAGGCAACAGTGTCTATCGCCAGCACCAGGATCAGCCCGAGTGCAATTCCATTTGTTTTAAATCAGGAAGTCTATCGCCCTTCATTCCCTGAGTATGCACTCAATGCCCGCAACATGCTCAAAAGCAGGAACCAAATGCGTTCGAAACCCGTCTATAATCTAAATAGATTGCCGTCAATTAATAAGATTAGACAACCTATGATGACAAACCTCCCCTTACGAATCGTTATCTTTACTCTACTGATCGCTGTATCGG
>DASQQR010000424.1:0-22334 GCA_035643335.1 Anaerolineales bacterium | reverse complement strand
CTTTATCCCACTTGCCCCAACCAGCCTGGTGTGTAGCCAAGGCATTCTCATGCCCCGCATCCCCATGCCGCGGCCCCCGCGATCAAAGCCCCCAGGGGTTTCCAAGACCTGCCTCTCAGGCCCTGAACCCCCGGTCTGCATCGATACTTTCCCGCAGAGTGGGCCTCGAACCTGCAAACGTTCAAACGTGCCAACGTTCCAACGCTCCAACCTTCCACCGTCGGATTGTTCCTCGCTCTTAAAAATTCAAAAACGATTCAATTCAAATGCCCAACTTCCCGCCTTTGTTCCTCGAAAAAGAAATTCAAAAAAACGAAGGAGGAACAAATGTTAAACCATCTTTTTCCCCACTTTTCTGCCGCATGTGGCTGTCCCAGAGCACGAAAGAGGCATAATTGAATGATGATTGTATTGAATTGTTCCCAAACAATTACGCGCCCGGGGGGCAGGACACCAACGACCGGCACACCGCCTCCCAGTCCCTAATCACCGGCCCCTGGTCCCCGGTCACACCCCATCTCCGGTCTCCTGTCCGGACTTGCCTCCTCTATCTTGCAACCTTTATCTTGCTATCTGCCTTGTTCGCCCCCCTCAGCGTAATCAGTCCGTTCAGCGCTTCAACCGCCAGAACCTTAACAGCCGAATATCACCACCATCCATAACGCAGATACTGTCCTGGACCGTCCAACTCTTCCGCTGCACAAACCGGCTGGGCTGAGATCACCCCGATCGCCAGCCCGGCCGGCCAGGGCCTCTAGCCGTCTCATTCCCTTGGGCCAACCTGAATGCTGTTACCTGACCCCAATTCGTTCAATCCGTCCATCCGAGCGATCCGTGTTCCGTACCAAAAGCAAATTCGCCAGAGTCCAGTTATACTTATAGGGCTTTAGTGAAGCTGTGGGTGCACGTTTGGATTTTGAGCCCGGTCTGTCTTACTCGCCTGGCCGTCACGTTTACCGTGAGCGAACTTCTGCGCCGCACCCAACCCACAATGAGGAGGAGAGGTGAACACAATGAACGCTGAGCCGGACAAAGAAGAATTCCAACCTGAAGACGGGGCTAAGCCAGGCGCGCTCGAAAGTGAGCCGGAAAACCTGGAAGAATTCACCGCTGCAAAACAGCAGCCAGAGACTCGCCTCCAGCGTTTTCTAAGATTATCGATCCGCTGGCTGGCTGGATTCTTAATAGTCTTCGCTTTGGGGGTTTTGGCTACCGTGTTCGTGCTCTACCGGCCCATCACAGACCAGTTATCCAGGGTCAGGATGAATCTGCAGCAGTCTCAGCAGCAAGTCTCGCAGCTTGAAAGCCAGGTCAGCCAGCTCAAGAGCCTGGAAGCCAAAAATAAGGCCCTTCAAGATCAGTTGGATAAGGCCGATCTGCACATCCGCATCTTAAGCGCCCTTTCTGATGTAAACGCTGCCCGCCTGGATGTGGCCAATGACGACATCCCCAGTGCCAGGGTGAATCTGACCAACACCCCGGACACCCTGAAAGAGTTGGAAAATCTGGTCGGCGCCAACCAGAAGGATGCGGTCACTGCGATGCAGAACCGCCTGGATCTGGCGCTCGGAGAGATGGACAGAGACTCCTTCGCGGCCCTATCCGATCTGGAGGTGTTGGCGACGAATCTGGTTCAGCTGGAGAACACCTTCTTCGCTCAATAGCGCAGCAGGGCACCGATGTTGCCGAACTCTTTGTGGTCGTCAACCTCGCCCAGCATCTCAACGTCGCCGCCGTCCTGCATCACCTGGCGAACCGCCAGTTCTACCGCGTCCGGGATTTCCTCGAATTCGTTGCCGCAAAATGGGCAAGCGTCTACTTTTTCCGCAGTCAGGTAACCGCATCCTTTGCAGCGGTAACCCGGCGCTCGGAACCCTTCCTTGACCAGGAGTGTTTGCACTCGTCCTTCATGAACCGCGCTGAGGGTATCGTCCAGGTCAACGACCCCGCCGCGTCCCTTGGCCGCCCCCGTAATCGCGGTCTGTACCAGCTGGGCTTCCCGCCGGCGTTCGGCTTTCTGTCCGATCTGCAGGGCGCGCTCCAAAACCTCCGGTTGGTTGGCGGTCATGCTCATTGGAAAGGTGCCCACGATTAAGCTTTGCCATGTTTTCGGCAAATGGTTTCTGAAGGCCGCGATGTTGTCGTCTGTGCCGCCGATGAGTACCCGGCGCACGTTATTCTCCGCAAAGAATCTGGCCGCGAATTCGGCAGAGTCCTTCATATTCCTGTCCGCCACCTCTTCGGCATAATTTGTCTGTCCGGCAGTGCCGCCGCGCCGGCCTTGAAATTGTGAACCGCCGCCGCGCTTGGTACGGCGGACGCTTTCCCCCATGGTCCCTTCCTGCTCGCGCAATTCACCGAGATGAAAATAAAACAGGCGCGCGCCTTGCTTGTCGACCAGCACAACCCCGTACCCCCCGTATGAATCCATTAGCGCGGCTAGAGGCTTTACGTGAGGCCGGCTATTTATCCGCACCCGGTCGCGAACAGGCACTTCAAAGGAGTACGCTCTGAAGAAATCCTCAGGCGTGCAGGAAAAAATCGCCACGCTCCGTCCGGACCAATCGTACTCGTGTTCAAAATACATCTCAATGGCCGAGACATCTTCCTCCAGCTCTAGGTCTTTGAGCATGCTCCGCATGCGAAGTTTATAAGCGTCGGCACTGCCTTCAGTTGGATCTGTGTTTAAATAAAGGCTCAGGACAGGGCGCTCTGCTTTATAAGCCAGCAGTTCGTGCATATCTTCTTCAGAAAACATGGTTAGCTCCTCTCTCTAGACATCATGGGTAAAGGTTGGATCTGGGAGTTGGTGGCGTGCGGAGCACGCCACCAACTCCCAGATCCAACTATTTTCACGTGATTTCCCATTGATACATATTTGTCGTTTGATGAGGGTGGAATAGGATGAAGTCAGCGACGAACCCTTGATCATGGACGCTTGCCCAGGGTGAGATCCAGGCTGATTTGATCGCCATCGCGTAACACTGTCAAGGTTACCGTATCTCCCGGGCTGGTGTTATTGAGTAAATAACTGAGTAAATCGCCAAATGTGAGCACTTCTTGTCCATCTATGGCCGTGATCAGATCCCCGCCAGCATTCAATCCGGCGATGGAGGTTGAGCGCGTGCCAGGTTGGAGTCCGGCGTCATCTGCGGGGCTGCCGGGCGTGACCGTCAGGACGTACGCACCTGTGGACTGGGTCAGTCCCAAAGCCTCTTGCTGGAGCAGGGTGATCTCAGGCAGGCTCGATATCCCCAGGTAGGGGTAATCATATTCCCCTGACTGGATCAGTCCCGGCACCACGCGTTTGACAATGTTGGAAGCGACGGCGAAACCGATTCCAGAGTTCACCGGTTCATCCCCCAGGTTGAAGTTTTGCGTCCGGATAGCCCGGTTAATCCCGATCACTTCCCCACTTAGATTGAGCAATGGACCACCGGAGTTTCCTGGGTTGATGGCCGCGTCCGTTTGTATCAGGTCTCCGGCGCTGAAAAAATCGCCTCCCGGGGCTTCACGTAAGGACTCCAGTGTCCGTCCCTGTGCGGAGATGATCCCAACAGTCATCGTTCCACTCAGTCCGAACGGGTTGCCGATGGCAACGACGGTTTGGCCCACATGGATTTGGGATGAGTCACCAAAGGTCAGCGGATGCAGCTCGTCTTGTGGGGCGTCCACTTTGACCACCGCTAGGTCAGAGTCCAGGTCAATACCAACGATATCCCCGCGCGTCTTAAAGCCCGAAGGGAAGTCGACCTCTAGGTCGGATTCGCCCTCAACAACGTGATAATTGGTGACGATATGCCCGTCCGCATCGATGACAAAACCGGACCCCAGCCCACCTGTGCTTTCGCTGGTCAGGACTCGAATTGTGACCACACCGGGATTGACTTTCTCGTATAGCGCTACCAGCGCGTCCTCCATTCCCACTAGGTCAGGGGCGAGCGGAGTAATAATTGTCGAAGGTGCTTGTGTGGGCAGGCTCACCGTTTCTTGCGTGGGCACTGAATGGGGTATAGGCGTCGGAGTCCTCAGCGGAAGGCCGGTCACAATCTGGCAGGATAGGAGCAAGAGTAAACCTGCAGAGAGTAATACCAACGGTTTCAATGAGTATTTCATGCTACCGATTCCTTTCGACATCATTTCCCAGGATTCTGGTTGGCCATGAACCGGAAATGATGGGTTTACTTTTTGTTAGATTTAGCCAGTTCTTCAAACAACTCGCGTTGGTGCGGGGTCAGTTCACGAGGCAGTCTTACTTTGATGCGCGCGAAAAGATCACCGTGTTCTTCTGGCCTCTTGAGGTGTGGCATGCCCCTCCCGGAAAGCCGGATAGTTTGTCCGGGTTGAGTGCCCGGCGGGATCGACAGAACTACATTCCCGCTTAAGGTCGGCACAGTAACTTCTCCCCCTAGGATCGCAGTGTAAAGATCGATGGATACGTCGGTGTGCAGGTTGCTTCCTCTCCGCTCAAAGCGCGGGTCCTCAGCCACTTTGACAACCAGATAGAGATCCCCCTTATTCCCATCAGGACCCGTGGTGATGGCATCAGAAACACGAATTTTCGTGTTGGTACGGGCTCCCGGCGGGATTTTGACCTCCAGGTGGTGTCCGTCCACCTCAATCCGGCGGGTTGTTCCCTGATACGCTTCGTACAAGCTGATGGTAACCGGTTGTTCGAAAGACTGGCGCCGGGGGCGCGTGGCGCCGCGCGTGGACCATCTTTCGCCTTGAGGGGCCGTTCCGATATCTGCCATTCCGCCGAAAATTCTGCGGAAGAACTCAGAGAATCCGCCCATGCTGTCTCCGAAGAGGTCATCGAGATCCCCCATCTCCACGCGTACATTCCCCTGGCCCGAAGGTTGGGTAAACCAGTCTTCCCAGTTAAATCCGCCTGGAGCACCACCACGTTGTTGCCAGCGGGTATATGATTCACCCAGCTGGTCATAGCGCGCCCGCTTCTCGGGATCGCTCAAGACTTGATAAGCCTCGTTGATCTCTTTGAATTTTTCTTCCGCTTGCTTATTGTCCGGGTTTCGATCAGGATGATATTTTAATGCCAGTTTTCGATATGCACGTTTGATTTCGTCTTGGCCAGCCGAACGGTCAACACCTAAAATTTTGTAATAATCTTTATATTCCATAGAATTCTCATTGCGCAGAGATGGCTCGCCTTGCTAAACAGTTAAGCTGCAATAGCGAATCTGCCATTATCATTGTATGCGCGCCAGGTATTCAGAGTCAAGTATATTATCCTATATTTTATACAACTCTAACAAACTTTCCAATAATCATGCTATTATTTATTCATGGATACCCTGTCTGAACGCATCCTGCTCGTGGATACCGAGCAAGAGGAAATCGATTTGGTCCGCCACCAGACCTTGGAACCGCTGGGTTACCAGGTCAGCCTGACCTCAAGCGTGGCGGCGGCGATTGACGAAGTTCTCCGCTTTCCACCAGACTTGATCCTGGTGAACCTTAACTTGCCGGATTTGAGCGCCAAGGATCTCCTGGTAGCCTTGAGCGCTCAAGAGATCTACGTTCCGGTAGTGGTTATGGCCAGCGATGGCCTGGAAGGCGACGTCATCGATGCTTTTAAGTTAGGCGCTGCAGATTACCTGAGGATCCCAATTCGGGAGGCCGAGGTCGCCTCGGTTGTTGAACGGGTGCTCGAACAGGTCCGCGAGAGGGTTGTCCGAGAGCATCGAATTGAACAGCTGGATCAGGCAAATCAAAAGCTAAAGCAGCGGGTTCACGATCTATCCACCTTGTTCAGTATCGGCAAGGCGATTTCATCCCTCATGGAGGAGCAGGCGCTATACGACAGGATCGTTGAATCAGCGGTCTTCGTCAGCGGTGCGGACCGCGGCTGGTTGTTATTGCGAAAAAACCCCAACCAAAAGCTAATTTTATCCGCCGGCGAGAGATTGCCCAAGTCGATCGTTGCACAAATGGGGCACCCTTGGGAGGATGGGCTCAGCACTCTGGTCGCGCTCTCGGGTGAATCCTTGCGCATTCATGGAGAGCCGCTTTCCCAATTCAAGGCCTCTACGTTAGGTAAATCCGCCCTGGTCGTTCCGGTAAAATCCGGGGGTGAGGTTACTGGCGTGCTGGTCACGATGCGCAAGTCTGATCAGCCGTTCAGTACCGATAAGCAAAACCTGTTGGAAGCTGTCGCGGACTATGCCTCCACTGCCTTCGTCAATTTGAACTTGGTCAAGAACTTGAGAAACAGCATTGGCGAGGTGCCGGGGATTCGGAACCAGTCGGCAAGCGAAAGCCTCACCGAGCAAGAGTCGTTTCGTGAGTTCGCCATGGGGATGCGCAAGGAATTGGCCCTCGTCAACGCATACATCGGCATGCTGGTTGATGAGCGGCTCGGAAAATTGAAACCAGAGCAGTTGGATGCTTTGAAAATCATCAAGGAAAAGTTGCACACGATGGTATCGCTGATGGAAACTGGGGTGAACCAGGAAGAATCCCAATAGGCAATTGAAAACCGGGCTTACATGTCAGACCAACGTATTCTGATAAAAGAACTGGAAACCTTGGGGGCAATTGGACGGACGATCACGGCTTCGCTCGATCTGGACAAGGTCTTAACCATGGTTGTCGATGCGGCTGTTGATTTGACCGGAGCAGAGGAGGGCAGCCTGCTCTTGGTTGATGAGAATAGCGGCGAACTCTACATGCGTGCGGCCCGTAACTTCCAGGACGATTTCGTCCGCACCTTCCGTATTCCAATAAACGATACCCTGGCCGGTCAGGTCATTCGCAGTGGATCACCCGTGTTGATCGATGAAAGCGCACCACAGAAGATCAAGACTTCCTATCTGGTAAGTACACTTATTTATGTGCCGTTGAAAGTCCACAAACGCATCATCGGTGTGCTGGGCGTAGATAATCGCACTGCCGGCGAGTCCTTCCTGGATCACGACATCGTTCTGATGTCAGCGCTGGCGGATTATGCGGCCATTGCGATCGAAAATGCCAGTCTGTACACAAACACGGAGATTGAACGCGGCAAGCTGGAATCGATCCTCACGCAGATTGAGGAAGGTGTTATCGTAGTCGACCAGCAGAGACGAGTGATCCTGGTAAACCGCATCGCCCGAGGAGCCTTTGATCTCGGAGACGAGGAATTGGCGGGAAGGCCAGCTCAACATGTTATCAAGCATACGGAGCTCTTGGAAAACTTATATGACCAATCCCTGAAGTACCCTTACCAGGCTGAAATTCCGCTCGAAGACGGGCGCGTTTTCAATGCCCAATTCACCCCCATTTCCGGGATCGGCCTGGCAGTGACCATGCAGGACATCAGCCATCTCAAAGAGCTGGACCGGATCAAGAGCGAGTTCGTAAGCACGGTTTCCCACGATTTGCGCTCGCCACTGACTGCTATTCTTGGATACGTAGAATTAATTGAACGCGCCGGCCCAGTCAACCAACAGCAGCATGATTTCATCCGGCGGGTGCATTTCAACGTAAACAGCATCACCGCCTTGATCAACGATCTGCTAGATTTGGGCCGGATTGAGGCCGGGCTAGACGCTCGCAAGGAATTGGTTCCCATCCCGGCCATTATTCGTTATGCCATAGATGGGTTGCAGGAGCTGGTCCAAGAAAAGGCCCAGGTGTTAGAGATTGACTTGGCAGAAGAATTACCGCCGGTACGGGGTAATCCGGTTCATTTGCGACAGGTAGTTGGGAATCTGATCGGTAACGCGGTCAAATACACGGGCCACGGAGGGATGATCCATATTCATGCCCGCGAAGAAGACGGATTGATTATGCTCCAGGTCAAGGATACTGGCCCGGGTATCCCGCCTTCTGAGCAGCCTTATGTCTTTGACAAGTTCTACCGGGGCAGGGCAGTGCCTCCCGATACGCCCGGGACAGGCTTAGGATTGGCGATCGTCAAATCGGTCGTCGAGAACCATCAGGGCCGGGTATGGGTTGAATCCCAAGTGGGTTCCGGCTCAACCTTCACGGTGGTTTTGCCAGTTGCCGAGCAGGAAGCGGTCACTGATTAAAAACGGCCTCCGCCGGGGCGGTGAGGAGATCCCGGCGGAGGCTTTCGCCAAAGGAGGAAACAGCGATGAGCATCAGGAGGTATCCTGAGTCCCGTCTTTGTTCTGCCATTATGATACCTGATAATGGTAAACTTGTTGATTGTCAAAGGTCACAAGTTCAATGTGATTTTGGTCACTAATGGGGTGGACCTGCTGTCACCATCTGGTGCGAAATGGAGACGCAATAGCCTGCTTGGGTTGCCGGGAGCGACGGTAGGTTTCCAGGAAAGTGTCGATCTCGGTGCTGAGCGCCATCCAATCTTCCACCAAGAAGATAAACCCTGGCCCCTGGCTTGCGAGCATCTGGCGAGACAGGAACAGGCGCAGCAGCGGCTTGGGCAGAGGATAGGCGTTCAATTCCACCACGACGACTGTCATCGGGTAGAATGGCTCGAGGAACTGGTCTTCTGCCCAGCCTCTCTCCTCCGGTGGGAAAAGCTTGGAGAAGCTGGCTGGGTGAACGCTGCGCACACGCCGGTATGAGATTTGCAGCCTCAAGAAGGGGGTTACCAGGCGAATGTGAGTGCCATAAGGCTGCACATAAGCCATGTTTCGAGCTACCAGCGCAAAAAGCGTAAATACCAGCGTCACGACAGCCCCGACCAGCACCCAGGCGCCATTCTTCGTGTCGATGAGCGGGATCTTCCCGCTGGTGATCTGCCACCACAAACCGGCCAGGATCAGGCCCAGGAACAAGGTCGCTTGCCACAGGCGACCCATGGCCCGCTTGTATAGCAGTAATGTGTGGCGCTTGCCGGGTTTGTGTTTTGCCATGATCACTTATCTTAACCGAAAAACGCCCGAAATGTTACTTACGATTTTGAATAGTCGTTTGTCTTGGTAATTTTGATGGGTGGCTGTGAGCACAACGGCGCTCACAGCCGCCCATCGTATTCATGTTGATGTGCTAATAGTTTTCGGCGTAATAGTCGCACAGGTCTTGCAGGGGGCACTGCGGGCACTTCGGCTTGCGAGCCTGGCAGATTTCACGACCCAGGCGGATTAAGTTCAGATGGGCAGCCGGGTAGGTTTCCTTCGGTAATAAGCTGGCCAGGTGCTCGTGGGTCTTCTCCGCGTTCATCTTTTCCGGGCGCAGGCCCAGGCGCCCCGTGACCCTATGGATGTGAGTATCGACGGGAAAGGCCGGCATATCGAGCGAGAACAGCAAAATGATGGCGGCAGTTTTTGGCCCGACTCCCTTGATCTGCATTAACCAGTGCCGGGCCTCCGTGGCGGACAGGTTCCGCAAAAATTCCAGACTCAATTTCCCCCTCGCTTCGGTGATTTTCTGGAGTGCGTTTTGAATGCGTGGCCCTTTCTGATTGGCAAGGCCTGCAGTGCGAATGGCATCAATGACCTCTTCAGGATCCGCGTCGCGCACCGCTTCCCAGGTAGGGAACCGTTCTCGCAGGGATTGATAAGCACGATCTCGGTTCGTGTCATTGGTGTTTTGCGAAAGAATGGTAGATACGAGTTCGTCTACGGGAGGCAGGGGATTGCGCCACTCTGGCTGGCCGTAAAACTCCAGCAGCCTCTTATGCACGGCGACGGCGCGGTCGGAGAGTTCCATAAAATCGCCTGTCCTGGCTACTCGTTTCTCAGATCCAGCCGGGGGCGGGCCTGGCCCACAACCAACCCCCGCCAGTTGTGTACCGGCGAAATGGGGCCATACTCCGCCAGGGCCTCCAACTGCGCAGGGGATAAGGCCCCCAGCTGGCGCAGGATTTCCAGGCTCACCGCGGGGCGCACCCGGCCCTTGGGATCGCCGTCAGACACTTTGAAGGTGATCCCCATCCCAGGCGATCCCGGGCCTAATGTGCCCGGTACCAACCCCAGCGCCTGGTAGCCCTCCGCGCCGCCTTTGGCCACGACGCGCCCTTCGCCCACCTCCATCAGGCGGGTGTCGAAGCGACCCGGTCCGGCCACCATCTCGGGATGCGCCGTCATGGCGGTGGTGATCGCCCGGCAGGCCGCCGCCCGCGCCGACGATAGCCCGCTCGGATCGCACAGCCGCGCGTAGGCCAGTGCGGCGCTTCTCAACGGCACCGCGAAATTGGGCGCCGAGCAGCCATCCACCCCCAGAGCAATCTGCTCTGGGCTCAAATCGCACATCTCGGCTAAGGTCTGCAGGATGCTCCGCTGAACCGGGTGCCCGGAGTCGATATACTGGGCAGTAGGCCACCCCTGCATGCGAGCGTAGGCCAGCATGCCGGTGTGTTTGCCCGAGCAGTTGTGCCGGTTGGGGGAGGGTCTTTCACCTCGCTGGCGCAACGCCTCCGCTGTGGCTTCGTCCAGAGGCTCGTGGACGCCGCACAGGAGATCGGCCTCGCGCACGCCGCTCTTCTCCTGGATCGAACGGACCATGGCGACGTGTTCGTCTGTGCCGCAGTGAGACGCGCAGATCAGAGCGATTTCAGCCGGGGTCAGGTCGAAAGCCCCCGCGCCGCGGCTGTCGAGGACGCCTGACGTGACCGTCAGGTCACGCGTTCTCTTATGAGCGACGCGGAGCGTCGCGGCGATGAAGGGCAACGCTTGGAAGGGTTTTGCGCTGGATCGCAGGAAGGTGACCGCATCCGGGTCCCCATGCGCGGAGACCAGGCGCCCGTCAACCTCTACAATGGCTACCGCGCCGAAGTGGATCGATTCGACCGTTTCGCCACGCGTGAGTTCGAAAAGAGGGGTGTAGGGTGAGGAGGACACAGGTACTTGAGATCGAGCGCTAATCGCTTTGCGTATGCCGCCACGCGGCGAGCCGCTCGCCGCGTGGCGGCTGGGTTAGTCTTCTTCGGGTGCCTCCACCGGCCGGTAGTGACGCGAATAGTATTGGTAGAGGCCATTGCGCAGGCGCTGGACGTAGTGCTCCTGTAATTTTGAGGGTATGGAAAGGTCTTTGATCAGGCCGGCGATAAGCCCCTCCGTCATCTCGGGACCGGCGCTGCGCTTCGCCACGCGCTCGAGCCCCTTGAGGATCTTTTTGAGATAGCTCTTCTGGGCCCTCACCGCCTCGGCGCCCACCGGCCCGCCGCGACCGCAGATGATGGTGTAATCCCGGTAGGTGGCCAATAGCACGTCCAGGGATTCGATCCACGCCGGCAAATCTGCATGCGCCAGGAAGGGAGGTTGCTCCGGGATGATCGCGTCGCCCACAAAAATCACCTTGGCCGCGGGGACGATCGTCCAGATCGATCCCAGTGCCGGTCCCGGATGGTGCTCCAGAATCACCTCGGGTTCCCCCCAATGGAATACCAGTTGCTGGGTAAAGGTGATATCCGGCGTGGACCAGCGGGTGCCGATCACTTCGTCATTCATCTCCCAGTCGGCGCCGCTGTCTTGGTTTTGTCCTTTGAAGATCGTGGGCCGGTTGCGAAAGGTCAGCGCGGTCTTGTGATGGGTCACGATGGTCGTGTCCATCGCCCGGGTTCCCAGTGTCCGGTCCGGGTGCGCGTCCAGGTTGACCAAGACCCGGTTCGTACTACCACCCATATTGACCAGGGTGGCGCGCCAGGAGCGCGCATCCTCCCCTCGCAGCGGCGAGTCGATCAGAATCGTCCCATGCGACAGGATGATCGCCCCCAAAGTGACGCCGCTGTAGGCGTCCTCGTAGTAAATTCCGTCTTCGATCTGGTGCATATCCTATCCTTCAAAGTCGTTTCACTGCTCACTTCTACCCCCAGCCCTCGGTAGGGTGAAGCGGAAACTGGATCCCTCTCCCGGCTCGCTCTCAACCCAGATGCGACCGTTATGAGCCTCCACCGCCAGGCGGCAATAGGCCAATCCCAGGCCAATCCCTTTGGGCCCCTCCTTGGCATGTAGGCGTGTGTACTTGTCAAAGATCCGTTCCTGCTCGGAGCCGGGAATGCCGGGACCGTTGTCCTTGACCCACATCAAGACCGCATCACCCTCTTCCCTGGCGCCAACCGAGATCCGCCCTCCCGCCGGTGCGAATTTCACCGCGTTCTCGAGCAGATTGGATAGCACCCGCCGGATCATATCGCCATCTGCCGTAACCGGGGGCAGGTCCTCGGGCAGGCTCAACTCCAGGTCCTGATCCTTATTCTTGGCGATGGGCGTCACGGCGTCCACAGCTTCCTTCACCAGGGCAATGGGATCGGTAAGTTTTAGGTCGCCCACGGGTTGTCCGGCCTCCAGCCGGTTGAGATCCAGCAGGGAATCGGTCAGTCTCTGGATGCGCTCTGTCGAGCGCATGGCGATCTCTAACAGGGATTTCATCGCCAGGTCATCGCCGCGAAGCTCCCCGTCGCCTGTCTGCATAGAGAGTGAAGCCAGCACGTCCAGGCTGGAGACGACGTTGGCCAGGGGTGAGCGCAGATCGTGATAGATCATGGAAATCAGGTCGTTGCGCAGCGTCTCCAGGTTCTTCCGTTCGGTGATGTCTCGCAAGATCCATTGCAGGTGCGCCACGCCATCTATGTCCACCTCGCGGGCGTGCACCTGTACGGGGATCTCCGCCCCCGCTTGGGTTTTCAGGGTTGACTCGTAGGAAATTGTCTCACCGGAAGACAGGCGTTCAAGGCGCGCACCCACTGCCACGCGGCGAGCCGCTCGCGGCGTGGCCGTCTCGATATCCGTCTGGTGCAGCTCCCCGATAAGCAAGTCGCGCAGAGCATCTTTTGTGTAATGCGTGGTGATTTCTGCCTGGCGGTTGGCCTCGATAATGCGCCCCTCCCAGTCCGTGATCAGAATCGGGTCGATGCTGTCTTCGAACAGCTCCCGGTACCGCTGGTGCGCCGCTTGCAGCTGCTCGAACAGCTGCGCGTGGCGGATCGCTGTCCCTGCCAGGCTACCGATGCCCGTAAGCACAAGCAAGGCGTCGGGGTCAAATACGCCCTCGATCGGATTAAGGGCTTCAAGAACGCCGATGATATTTCCCCGGGAGCGTATCGGGGCACAGGCGATGGCGCGGGTTTCAAAACCAGTAAGTTTGTCGATCTCCGGATAGAAGCGTGGATCTTCATGGGCCTCGGGCACAATCGCCCCCCGGCCTTCTTTGGCTACCCATCCCGCTACTCCTTGCCCAATCTTCAGGCGCATGCCCACCACCGACTGCCCGATACCTCCGGTCGAAGCCTTAAATTCCAGGATCCCTTCCTGCGGATCGATCAGCGCTAGGGACACCACTTCGGTCCTCAGCGCCTGGCTGATTTGCTCGAGAATGCGCTGGAGGACTTCATCCAGTTGCAAGCTGGCGGTGATGAATGTCGCGCTTTCGGCCACCGCTGTCATCACCTGCGCCTGGCGCTGGCTTTCCGCGTACAATCGAGCGTTGAACACCGCGATGCTGGCCTGGTCAGCAATGGCCTGCACCAGCGCAAGGTGGTCAAGGGAAAAGGAGCCCGGTTTTGGATGAACCAGGGTCATCACGCCGACCAATCGGTCCCGCACTAGCAGCGGAGCGCTGACTGCCGATTTAGGCCCGGTGCGCTCGGGCGCGTCGTCTGGGCGCCGCAGCCAGCGCTCATCCTGGCTGGTATCCGGCACCAGAACCGCCTGGCGCTGCCGTGTGACCCAGCCTGCTAAACCATTTTCAAGGGTCGCTCGCAGCTGCTGGGTCGTGTGTTCAAACACCTGCGATCGATAGATGATTGCCGATTCGACGGGCTGCCCGCTCTCATCCAGGACTAGCAGGCTGCCACTGATCGCCCCGATGTTGCGCATCGATAAGGAGAGCACCCGTTGGAGCACCGTGCGTAGATCCAGCGCGGTCGCCAATTCCCGGCTTATATGGTAAAGCAGCTCGAGAGAGGCCTGGGTAGATGCATTCTCCGTATTCTGTGCCGGCATGGTCAGGTTCCTTGGACTATACCACGTATTTTAAGCCGGTTCCCGTATTAAACAAGACCACCACTTCTTCAGGACCGATCCATCCCATTTGGATAAGGCGATTTAAGGCTGCCAACGTCGCAGCGCCTTCCGGTGCTGCGAAGATGCCTTCTATTCTGGCCAACTGCTGCTGCGATGCGATGATTTCCCCGTCGCTGACCGCAAGCGCCATTCCCTGGCTTTCGTAAAGAGCTCTAAGGATCATCTGGTCGGCGAAGGCGACCGGGACGCGCAACCCAGCTGCAAGGGTGTGTGCACCTTCCCACGGTTTAGCACGCTGCGCGCCGGATTCGAAGGCGCGCACGATCGGTGCACAACCCTCGGCTTGGACGCTGACCATCCTGGGCCGGCGCGGTCCAATCCAGCCGAGCTTCTCCAATTCGGCGAAGGCTTTCCACATCCCGACCAGGCCTGTGCCACCGCCGGTCGGATAGACGATTATATCGGGCAGCTGCCATTGGAAGCTTTCTGCTAATTCAAGTCCCATCGTCTTCTTCCCTTCCAGGCGGTAGGGTTCTTTGAATGTAGAGACGTCAAACCAGGGGTATTGGCTGTTCTTGGCAGCTTCGGCGGCGGCCCGGCCCGCGTCGTTGATCAGTCCATCGACCAGGACAAGGTCCGCGCCGGCCGCACGCACTTCAGCCACATTCACCCGCGGTGCGTCTTGGGGCATAAATACATGCGCCTCACAGTGCGCCCGGGCGGCATAACTCGCCAACGCGCCGCCCGCATTTCCAGCAGTGGGAATCACAAACGCTTTGACACCTAGTTCGGTGGCGCGCGCCACGGCAACGGCCAGGCCGCGCGCTTTAAAGGTCCCAGTAGGGTTTGTGGATTCGTCTTTGACAAATAGGTGAGTGAGACCTAATATTTTACTGAGCCGTGGAACTGGCAGTAGTGGAGTATCCCCTTCACCCAAAGTGAGACGGTGAGCGGGATCCCGCACAGGCAACAGTTCGGACCAGCGCCACAGTCCGCGTGGTCGAGTTTTCACCTCGCTGGGATCTAGCGTATGCCGGAGCGATTCCAGATCATAGGTGGCCTGTAAGGGCGATTGGCAATCATGGCAGTATGTCTGCAAGCGATCGGCGTCGAATTGGCGATTGCACTGTGGACAGACCAGGTGCGCTAAAGCGCTGGCGTGGTTAGGTGTTTTCATCGAGGTATTGATATGAGGACCTGAGTACTATTGCCCGAGTATAGCACAAGAGTATGCCTCGCGAAAATGACGAAAACGCAAAGAAGAGCCTGGTTTCCAGACGTCGAGTGGAAAGGAGATCTACCTCAAGCGCGTTGCCAGCGCCCAGGGCACAACTTAGATCCTGGGCAGATCCAGAAAAAGCACTTCTGTAGCCAGACGGGCATTCACATTACTCTCCAGCAAATCCAAAGTGCGTTCCAGCGCAGCAACCACTTGGTGGGCCTGTCCAAGACTCAAGCGAGCGACTATTGCTTCGATCTCGTTTTCGCGGTCCAGATTGGAAATAGAACCGGACACACCGCCGGCCCGTAACAATACGTCCCGCCAGTAAGATAACCAGATCCGCAGCGTGTTCCGCAGTGTTTCTTTGTCTTTTGCCAGGGCTTCGGCGTACGCGAACCGGTCTACCCGGCTGGCGGACAACAGCTGGGCATGGTCGTCCAACCAGGCTTGTCGACGCGCCAGCAGGTCTGGCGAGTTATACAGCTGTAAGGCGTACCCTGGACGCCCGCCCGATATATGGGCAAAGAGCCGCGCCTGATCATCTGGCAATCCCCAGAGGTCCCGCAGTCCCTGCTGAACGATCCCAATAGGAAGTGGGCGCAGGCGCAACACCTCACAACGCGAGACGATCGTGGGCAGCAAGCGCTCTGCGCTCTCGGCCGTTAATACCAGAACCACTTGTGGCGGCGGCTCTTCCAAGGTTTTCAGGAGGGCGTTGGCTGCGCTGGGGTTGGCTTCTTCGAATCTCAGCAGAAGGGCCACCCGGTATTGTCCCTCGTATGGTGCCAGGGCAAGCCTGTGTTGGAGTTCCCGGACCTCGTCTACTTTGAGTATGCCTCCAACTTGATCGGCCTGCACGATGGTCAGGTCTGGATAATGCATCTGCTCGATCAGCTTGCAGGTCCGGCATGTTCGGCAAGGCACCTCAGGTGAGAGCGGCTCGGGACAGTTCAGTGCCTGGGCGAAGCGCAAGGCCAGAGTGCGACGCCCTACTCCATAGGATCCTGTAACCAGGTAAGCGTGGCGCGGGTTGTTTCGAGCAATGTGTTCTCTTAAGAGATTGACGGCCCACTCGTGTCCCAGCATCTCCCAATTCATGGATTGATTGTAGTCCAGAGTGAATGGATTGACAACCAATGGAGCCTGCCATACAATGATTTTGTATGGAATTATTAAAAGACCTCAACCCACAACAGCAGCAAGCGGTGACAGCCGGTTTGGGACCGGTGTTGGTGTTAGCCGGGCCCGGTTCGGGAAAGACTCGTGTCCTGACGCAGCGGATCGCTTATCTGATTAGTCACATGGGTGTGCGCGCCTATCACATCCTGGCGGTCACCTTTACCAATAAAGCTGCTCGAGAGATGGAGACGCGGGTCGAGGAATTGCTGGGCAGACGGACCGGCGGGCTTACGCTGGGCACTTTTCATGCTACCTGTGCGCGCATCCTGAGGCGTGAGGCCCAGTACCTGCCGTTCGATTCGAATTTTGTGATCTTTGATAGCGACGACCAGGTTAGCTTGGTAAAACAGGCGCTGGAGGAACTAAACCTCGACGTGAAGCATTACCGTCCACAGAGCGTTCATGGCTCGATATCCAATGCCAAGAATGAACTCCTGCTCCCTGACGACTACCCTCTTCAGACATACCGGGATGAGGTGGTTGCCCGGGTCTATCGCCGTTACCAGGAGTTGCTGTTAGCCAGCAATGGGGTTGATTTCGATGATCTGCTTCTCTGGACGGTTTATCTGATGGATGAGAATCCTGCCGTGCGTGAAAAATACTCCCGCCGTTATGAGCACGTTCTGGTGGACGAGTTTCAAGACACCAATTTGGCGCAGTACGTGTTACTCAAGCACGTGGCTTCATTCCATAGCAACATCTTTGTAGTCGGCGATGTGGATCAATCCATTTATCGCTGGCGGGGGGCGGATTACCGCAATGTTTTGCACTTCGAGCAGGATTTCCCCGACACCCAGGTCATTCTGCTCGAGCAGAATTACCGCTCCACGCAGTCGATCCTGGACGTGGCGACGGCGGTTATCGATCGCAATCCTTACCGCAAACCTAAGCGGCTGTTCACTCAGCGCGGACATGGACAGAAGATTGTGTTGCGTGAAACCTACGATGACCGCCAGGAAGCTTCCTATGTAGTGGATTCCATTGCGGACCTTGTGGCGCGGGAGGGTTTTCAGCCTCGAGACTTCGCTGTAATGTACCGCACCAATGCTCAATCCCGCCTGCTTGAAGAGGCATTCCTGGCTGCTAATCTGCCTTACAAGTTGGTCGGGGCACAACGTTTCTATGGCCGCCGTGAAGTCAAAGACCTTATCGCCTACTTAAGGCTGGTACATAATCCAGATGATGAAATTAGCCTTCTACGGGTCATTAACGTACCAAGCCGGGGCATTGGCAATAAAACTGTGATTTCGCTGAGAACCGTTGCCCAGAGATCGAAGATGACGCCCGGAGAATTGCTCCTGGATTTGGCCAGCGGACCCCAGTCGAGGCATTGGGACGATCTGACGGGAAGGGCTGCCTTGGTGCTGTCGAATTTCGCACAGTTGCTGCTGAAATGGCGCGCGCTGCGGCAAGAGATGCCTCCATTAAATCTAATGGATCGCATCCTCGAGGAGGCAGGTTACCGGGACTACATTGATGATGGAAGCGATGAAGGCGCTGAACGCTGGGAAAACGTAATGGAACTGCGCCGCCTGGCAGCGGAGTACCAAGAGCGGGGTCTGGAAGACTTTCTTGAAGATGTGGCCCTCATCTCGGATCAGGATACCCTGGACGCTTCGGCGAATGTCCCGACCCTGCTCACGCTGCACGCCGCCAAGGGCTTAGAGTTTCCAGTGGTTTTCATCGTTGGATTGAATGACGGGACCCTTCCACATGTGCGTTCCTTCGATGAACCGGAAGCCATGCAGGAAGAGCGCCGTCTGTTTTACGTTGGGATCACACGTGCCAAGGATCTTCTATATCTCACTGTACCGCTGAACCGTAGCGCCTACGGGTATATGGAGCCTACCGAGGAGTCTCGTTTTCTGATCGACATCCCCTCGAATTTACTGGATGGGGCCGAACCGAGTGCCCTGGGTGAGAAATCTCAGTCCGCTTACCGGCCGGATTTATGGGAAACTCGCTCTATACCCTCCCAGGTCTTTCAGCCCCAGTTTCAACCTGGCTCCCGTGTAGAGCATCCGGTTTGGGGAGAGGGAATGGTACTCAACAGCCGGATTCAGGACGATGACGAAATTGTCGACATCTTTTTTGAGGATATTGGTCTAAAGCGAGTTGCTGCCTCGCTGGCGAAACTGCAGCCCATCGATTAATCTCCATCTTCTGCCTTCCCGGTTGTAGGGAGGCGACGTATAATGCCAGCATGCCGATCCTAGACCCCCATTCAGTGGAGTTCATCAGCCGAAGCGCCGAGCAGACCCGCCGGGTGGGCATGCGCCTGGGCGCCCTGGTTGACGGGGGGGATGTGGTTTGTCTGGTAGGTGATCTGGGCTCGGGAAAAACCACCTTTGTCCAAGGCCTTGCCGCGGGTTGGGGATCGCTGGATCCAGTTACCAGCCCGACCTTTGTTTTGGTCAACCTGTATCGACGGCCTGAAGGCGCGCGTTTGTATCATTTGGACGCGTACCGGTTGAGCGGCGCGTCAGAAGCGGTCGACCTTGACCTGGATGCCATGTTAGAATCGGGCCTGCTGGTCATTGAGTGGGCTGAGCGTATCCAGAGAGCTTTGCCCAGGGAACATCTATGGATATCCTTGCGCTGGATAAACCCTCAGCAGAGAGATCTGATCTTTTCAGCGCGTGGCGTTCGTTATCAATCTTTGCTGGCGAAGTTGCGCCAGCGCCTGTATGGTGCTTTGTAATGCTTTTGGCGATTGATACTTCCACCCGGTTCGTGGGTGTAGCTCTGTATAATGGTTTCCAGGTTTTGACTGAGCAAGTGTGGTCGAGTCATGACTATCACACGGTAGAGCTGGCCCCTGCAGTTAAGCAAGCATTGGCCCGCTGCAGTTTGAAGATGTCAGATCTCAGCGCTTTGGGAGTGGCAATTGGTCCGGGTTCCTTTACCGGTCTGAGGATTGGAATGGCACTTGCCAAAGGGATCTCTCTGGCCAGGCACTTACCTCTGATTGGGGTTCCGACGCTGGATGTGCTCGCGTCCGCCCAGCCGGTGATGGACCTGCCTCTGATCGCGGCCTTACGCGCGGGGAGGGGGCGTTTGGCAGTGCGCCAGTACCGGGCGGTATCGGATGCGTGGGCGGCAGCTGGTGAGGTAGAATTGCTCACCGCTCAGGCGCTTTCCGCAGGGATCTCACAACCCACGTTGGTGTGCGGAGAATTCACCGCTGAGGAACGCCAGCTGCTGGCACGGAAGCGCGTAAACGTGGCCCTGGCTTCTCCGGCTCAATCCGTACGCAGGCCCTCCTACCTGGCGGAGTTAGCCTGGAGACGTTGGCAGTCCGGCGAGGCCGATGACCCAGCAACGTTATCCCCTTTCTATCTCCATTACCATGCATCCAATGCAAACCATGGAGCTTAGCACCGCGAGGATCACGATTCGACCGATGCGGGAGGATGACATGGAAGGTGTCCAGACTGTCGATAAACTCTCTTTCAGCTTACCCTGGCCCGAGCGAGCTTATCGTTACGAGCTCAAGGAAAATCCTGCTTCTTTGCTGTGGGTGGCGGAAGCGGAGGATCTGGATGGGAAGCGGGAGCTCGTGGGGATGGCAGTGGTCTGGTTGATCCTCGACGAAGCCCACATTGCCACAATCGCTGTTCATCCAGATTACCGCCACCAGGGTATCGGTGAGAGGCTGTTGTTAACTACTTTGGAGGGATCCGCTCGCCGTGGGGCGCAACAAGCTATGCTGGAGGTGCGGGCCAGCAACCAGATCGCTCGGAACCTTTACCAACGCTTTGGATTTGCTGTCGTTGGCCGGCGACCTCATTATTATCGCGATAACAACGAAGATGCCGTCTTGATGAATTTGCATGGTCTGGGTCGAGATTACCTGGACAGAATGCGCAGGCTTCTGGTCGAAGAGGACTGAGTACCCGGCTTCATTGCACAGCATACAAGTGGCGTGCTGGGTTCATCTGAACCTTTTTACTTAAGGAGGTAAACGTGAAACCTGGAGAAGTATTAAAGCAGGTAGCCAATGAAACTGCGGTCTGTACGAAGTGTGAACTTCATTTTTCTCGAAAGAACGCGGTGCCTGGGGAGGGGCCGTCGAATGCGGACATCCTTTTCATCGGGGAGGGCCCTGGTTTCCACGAAAATGAACAGGGTAGGCCCTTTGTCGGTGCCGCCGGGCGGCTCTTGGAAGATCTGCTGAATTCCATCGGTATGTCTCGAGAGCAAGTCTTTATCACTAATGTGGTAAAATGCCGGCCTCCGGGGAACCGCGACCCGCGGCCGGAGGAGATCGAAACCTGCACAAGCAATTATCTCGACCGGCAGATCCAGGCGATCAATCCCAAAGTGATCGTCACTTTGGGGCGCTATTCGATGGGCTTATATCTGCCCAATGCCAAGATCAGCGACGTTCATGGACAGGCACTGAAGGTCCGGGGCCGGCTGGTTGTTCCGATGTATCACCCAGCCGCCGCACTACACCAGGCCTCACTAAAACCCATCGTCGAGCGTGACTTCGCCAGTCTTCCCGATCTAATTGCCAAGGCCGCCGAAGCACCTGAATATGTGGAGCAGTCCTCAGAGAATAATGACAACAAGGAAAACCCCAAACAGTTAAGCCTTTTTTAGTTACTAACCGCGAAACATGAACAGCATTCGTGACTCATTAATCAGTAAGTTTCGCCACCGGGAGGCGAAAGTATCCGTTTTGGGCTTGGGATACGTCGGTTTACCTCTGGCAACGGTGTTTGCCGAGGCTGGTTTCAGTGTAACCGGCATCGACCCTGACCAGGAGAAAATCGCCAGAATAATGGGTGGGGAGAGCTACATCCAGGATGTCTCCTCGGAACAAGTCTCCAGGTTAGTGAAGGAATCCAAATTGAGGGCCACGACGGATTTCGCCGCCCTAAAAGAGGCCCAGGCAGTGAGCATCTGCGTTCCTACACCTCTGCGCAAGACCGGGGATCCTGACCTCTCGTTCATTCTGGCTGCCACAGAAGAGTTGAAAAAATATGTGCATCCCGAGATGGTTGTTGTGCTGGAATCGACGACCTATCCGGGTACCACCCGTGAGATCCTCTTGTCCGAGCTGACCGAATCTGCCGGTTTATATGTGGGCGAGGATTTCTTTCTGGCTTTCTCTCCCGAACGAGTTGACCCAGGTCGCACGGATTGGACCACGATCAACACACCCAAAGTGATTGGGGGGATTACGTCCACGTGCAGCCAGGTCGCATCCATCTGGTATTCCCAGGCACTGCAATCCGTTGTACCGGTGTCCTCGGCTGAAGTGGCCGAAATGGCCAAATTGCTGGAGAACACCTTCCGCATGATCAATGTGGGCTTGGTCAACGAGATGGCCATCATGTGCGACCGCTTGGGGATAAACGTTTGGGAAGTTATCGATGCTGCCGCGACCAAGCCGTTTGGTTTCATGAAGTTCACCCCTGGACCCGGCCTGGGCGGCCATTGCATCCCCATCGACCCCCTTTACCTCTCCTGGAAGCTGCGCGCCCTCAATTACACCGCTAAGTTCATCGACCTGGCTTCGGAGATCAACACGGGCATGCCGCGCTACGTTGTCGGAAAAGTTCAAGATGCGCTCAACGAACATCGCAAGCCGATCAAGGGCAGCAAGGTGCTGGTCCTGGGCACCGCCTATAAGCCCGATGTCGATGACCTGCGCGAATCGCCGGCCCTGGATGTAATTGGACTGCTACGCCAGAAGGGTGCCGAAGTTAGATATCATGACCCTTATATCCCCTGTATAACCCAGGACGATTGGAGCCTGGAGAGCGTTCCGGAACTGATGGAAGCCGTACGCAGCGCCGATTGCGTGGTGGTCATTACGGATCACAAAGTCTACGATTACGCAGATATCTTGGAGAATGCTATTTTGGTGGTGGACTCGCGTAACGCACTGGGATTCGCTGGGCTGGGTAACCCAAAGGTAGTGAGGTTATAAGATCCATGGCCAATTACTTACTCACGGGCACTGCAGGATTCATCGCCTGGCGCGTGGCTGAAATGCTCCTTGATGAGGGGCACTCGGTGGTCGGCGT
>DASQQR010000423.1:0-3959 GCA_035643335.1 Anaerolineales bacterium | reverse complement strand
TTCAAAGTAATCGTGGAACCCGATGTAAATATTGCCCGCGGGCGCAACATAGCCATTGTCCAATGCTCTTCTCCTATCATTGCAGTGACGGATTTCGGTTGCCGGCCTAGAGCGAAATGGCTGGAAAACTTGATTTTTCCGTTTGAAGATGATCACGAAATGCAGGTGGTTGCCGGCTGGTATGAAGCGATCGACACCGATGGGAGACCTATCCACAGGCGAAGTTGGCCCGTGTTGGAGCAAGTAAAACCTAAAGAATTTCTTCCTTCCTCGCGTTCCCTTGCCTTTCGAAAAGTGGCCTGGCAGGAGGTGGGTGGCTATCCCGAATGGCTGACCTTAACGGGAGAAGATACCTACTTTGCAATGGAATTGAAGCGGTGTACCAGCCGATGGGCGTTTGTGCCGGAGGCAGTGGTGGAATGGCTGGCACCCAAAGAAATCTTCCCTTATTGGAAGAAGCAGTATTTATGGTCTCTTGGTGACGGGGAATCCGGAGTAAATGCTCAGAATTATTGGGTGGCTGCCCTTGAAACCACACTGCTGGCTGTGGCGGTTATGACGGCTTTGCTGCCGATATTGTTTTTCATCTCCGGATCGGCAGTTGCAGGTTTTGTGACTTTGATCATTTTCCTCGTGATCGTGACACTCGTTTGGTTCAGGGCACGACAAGCCCGCTACGCCCCTGCCGAATTGCTTTGGGAAGCTGGGACCAAGTTGGCACAGGTACTCGGTTTTGCAAAAGGGGCGCAGTTGCGTGGCGCCGCCGATCAGCGTAGATTCGAGGCGGTGAGAGGGATTTTCTTTATCCTGTCTGGAGTGCCGATTGATGACACCGGTGGCGGTGCAAGGTGTACCCAAATCGCGCAGGAATTGCTTCGCCGCCAATATATGGTCCTCTTTATCAATAAGTTCCCCAAGTACGAAAGCGTTGATTTGGGTATTAAGATCCGGCATCCTAACCTATCGACCTTTAGTCTGGCCGAATTTTCTCTCGACAAATTCATGCGGAGATACTCCGGCATATTAGCAGGGAAATCATCGGGAGTGCTGGTTGAGTTTCCTTTGAAGGATTTCTTGCCGTTGATACGCCCCTTGAGTGACGCGGGTGCGGTAGTAATTTATGATCTCCTGGATGATTGGAACACCTCGTTAGGTCGCGGTTGGTATTCCATCGCAACTGAAAGAAAGCTAATCGACCTCTCCGATATTCTGGTTGCCACGGCTCCTGTGCTGGTCAAGCGTCTGGAGGGGATGTCGAGTCGTCCCGTGAAATTGTTGCCCAATGCCGTGAATCTGCGTCTGTTCGACGCGGATCGAACCTATCAGCGCCCGGAAGATCTGCCGCTTTCTGACTTTACTATCCTTTACATCGGCGCATTGTGGGGCGAGTGGTTTGACTGGCAGCTACTAGAGGAAGTTGCCTCCTTTTTTGGCTCGGCCAGCGTGGTGCTCATTGGAGACTATCGGGGTCGGACATCTGGAGGCTTACCAAATCTGCATTTCCTGGGGTTGAAGGCCCAAAGCTCACTCCCGGCTTATTTATCTCACGCGCATGTCGCCATTCTTCCGTGGAAGGTCAGCACCATTACAGAGGCAACCAGCCCACTTAAGTTATACGAGTACCTTGCCATGCGGAAGCCTGTGGTGGTTCCTGATCTGCCTCTACTAGCGGGGCTCCCCTATGTTTTTCGTTCAAAAGATAACCAGGAGTTTCTGGACAATATCGAGCAGGTACGTGATCTTGAAGTCAGCGGGGAGGTGATTGAGCCCTTCTTGCGAAAAAACTCATGGCAAACGCGCGTGGATTATCTTGTTAAGGCCATAGAAAAAACATTGGAAAAGGAAGGCCGCGACGTGGATAACCCCGAAACGTCGAAATTGCTCTACGATGAAATTTAAGCACGTCTTTCTGGTTGCTTTGGTCGGCCTTGCACTCCGAATTCTTTTGGACTTCTTGTTGTATAGGGACGGTTACTTTTATGGAAAGCCCTGGGATACATTTACCAGAACGTACCTGGCTTGGCAGTGGGCCAGAAATCCCTATTTTGCCCCAGCGGATTACTTTTGGCTTCCCTTACAGTTTTGGTTGGTCGGTCTTGCTTTCAGATTAATCGCTCCATGGATGGAAACGAGCAGTCTCATCGTACCGGTAGCGATCAACCATCTTTTGCTGGGCGGTTCTCTGGCAATTACTTATTGGGTCGCCACGAAATTGGGTGGCCGATTGGCCGGTTGGCTAAGCGTCCTTCTGGCAGTCACTTTGACGGGCGATGTTTGGGTTACGTATTCAGCTCTTTCAGAACCCTTGTCTATATTTCTGAACTTAGGGACCAGTGCCCTCTTGCTCACCTGGAAAGAGACGAATTCGGCGGGCCACAAAAAAATAGTATTGATGATCGGCTTGATGGTGTTTCTTGCTTCGGCTACCCATTATGTCGGATGGTTTCTGTCGTTATTTATGATCTTGTTCTTCGGCGGGCATGTCTCACGTAGATTTGCTAGCCGCGATCGCATTACCGTAAATGGATACCGGTATGCTTGGCTTAGAAGCCTCATGCCATACGGCATTGCCTTCGCGCTCATTCTGATTTTTCCGCTCTATTGGCTGTATTTGAATTGGGCTGAATTTGGCAACTCTCTCCATTTTGCATCCCTCTCTGCTGCGTACCAGGCATCTTATTCAGGCCAGCGGTCCTGGCTGTATCGATCCGCAGCGCCGTTTCTGGCTACTTGGGAGAACGCACCGGGCTTGATTGTCTCAGGGACATTCTCTGTCCCCCTGGTTCTGTACTGGAAAGGGTGGCATTGGGGCGTGTACCTATTACCCGCGTTGTTTAACTTCTTGGTGCTTGCGGCTTCGAGCGCGCTGGCGCTGAGCGCTCCGGATCAGGAGCCGCGCTACATGGTGATGTACATTTGGGTTCTCCTTCCTTTTGTAGCCAGTATCATTGTCCAACTGCTTTCGAATGATGCGGCGGCCCGCCGTGTGTTGGGATTAGGCCTGGCTGCTTTTCTGTTAGTGCTTGGTACAGTGCAGTCTTTTTCTTACTTCAATTCTTTTGATGCAAATGTCCGCCTGGCAGGCCTGGCGGCAGGGCGCTGGTTGGTCTCGCACGGTGAATCAGAAAGGATCGTGATTGAAGACCAGGGATTTGCCGAGCGCATGGTTATTCCAATCGTCGCCGGGTACCCAGATCGATTTGTGCCTGTCTCCGGTATAGAGATGCTTGCCGCTGCCAGCGGACAATCTTCTACTGACAGCCAAGTCAAGCATCCATTAATGACCAGCGCCTTGTGGATCATTAGGTCGAAGGAGATTTTTCAATCTGTCGAAGCGTATGTAAGTCTGAAACAGCGTTTCGGTTCCTATCGTTTTGTGACCCTGGCTGCGGCCCAATGATCTTGGTTCCCCGCCCTCTAACCCATGTTAGACTCGGAATCGGCCCTGTGTTTTTGATATAATCCTGGCGCTTAGATTTCTGCCGCTGCTTACATGAATTGTGAATTTTATCGTTGAATCCACTACGCGTCCTCTCCATCTTCGGCACCCGGCCTGAAGCAGTAAAAATGGCCCCTGTGGTCCATGCCCTCGGACAGACCCAAGGGGTGGAATCGTTGGTCTGCGTCACCGCGCAGCACCGGGAGATGCTCGACCAGGTCTTGGATCTGTTTTCTATTGTCCCTGATCTGGATTTGAATTTGATGAGGCCGGACCAGTCCCTGGCTGGACTAAGCGCGGCTATTTTCACCCATCTGGATCCGATATTCATTGATCTGCAGCCGGATTGGGTTTTGATACAAGGGGATACTACAACAGTGATGATTGCTGCACTTCTGGCTTTTTATCGCCGGATTCGAGTGGGCCATGTAGAGGCCGGCTTGCGAACCGGAGATAAATGGCAGCCGTTTCCGGAGGAGATCAACCGCAGGGTTGCCAGTGTTGTAGCCGACCTTCATTT
>DASQQR010000422.1:0-5753 GCA_035643335.1 Anaerolineales bacterium | reverse complement strand
CTTACTTTGATTTAGGTTTGTTGAGATTGGAAGGAGACCGGTTGGAAAGTGCGCAACGTCACCTCCAACAGGCCGTCAAACACAAGGATTTTTCTCTCGGCGGGCGCTTGTTGCTCGGGCAAACCATGCGCAGATTGGATCACATCGATGAGGCTACTACGCATTATTTGGAAGCCCTGAAGCTCGCCGACGCGGAGGTGGTGCCGAAAGGTCAGGCAGATGAGTTGATGCAGATCTATGAGCCCTTAATTGAGGCCGAATCGCACCAAACGGACCTGCAGGCCAAAGAGCGCTTGTGCGACAACATCTCGAGTCTATTATTGCGCCCAGACTGGCGTGAGCAACTAATACAGGCTCGCCAGGACTTGCCGGCGGAAGTGGATGGCGGACCACCGAAGCCGCTCGGCGAATTGCTCACGGAAGCCCGCAGCAGCCAGATTGTTGAGTCGATTGCCACCGTGCATAAATTGGCCCGCGCCGGATATCTGAGATCCGCCATGGAAGAAGCTTTCTATGCATTGCAGCATGCTCCCACGTACTTACCCCTGCACGTCTATGTTGGCGATCTCTTAATGCAGCAGGATCACATTTCCGAGGCTATCGACAAGTATTCGGTGGTAGCCCAGGTCTATAGTGCGCGGGGTGAAGCCTCCCGGGCTATTGATTTGCTACGCCGGGTGATTCGTCTGGCGCCCATGGATCTCAAAGCCCGTAATCGTTTGATAGAGCAGCTTTTGGCCAGCGGCATGACAAATGAAGCCATCCAGGAATACCTGTCTTTAGCGGATGTTTATTACAATCTCGCCGATCTAAACCGCGCCCGTGAAACCTATACCGATGCCATCCGATTGGCCCAGCAAGCCAAGGTCGATCGAGATATCATCGCCCAAATCCTGCACCAGATGGCGGATATCGATCTGCAGAGTCTGGATTGGCGGCAAGCTGTGCGAATCTACGAGCAAATTCGAAAACTGCAGCCGGGCGATCAAAAAGCTCGCTCCAGGCTGATTGAATTGAATTTCCGTTTATCCCAACCGGCCCAGGCGATGAAAGAACTGGAAGATTACCTGGCGTACTTGCAGGGTAGCGGCCACGCAGGTGAGGCGATACCTTTTCTGGAGTCCCTGATGGAAGAAAACCCGGAGCAGATTCTGGTCCAACGCCGACTCGCAAAGCTTTATGCCCAAAACGATCGGGTAGAGGATGCCATTCAAGCCTTGGATGCCGTCGGCGAACGGCTCATAAAGATAGGGGACCGCCAAAGAGCTGCCGAGGTTGTCCAATCGATTATTGCGCTCAACCCGCCCAACCAAGAAGAATATCAGCGCCTGTTAGCCAGAATCCTGGGGAGGCAATCCGGATCACTTAAGTAGGTGCATAGTACGGTTCATATGCGCCTCCCGCGCACTTGAACAAAAATACCCTCCGCCCTGTTACCACCAGATGCGGAAGGAGGTCTGGCCTTTCCGCTGCAGATCGCTATAATTAACCAGGATGGTAATTTCCGCCACCCCGATTGAATGAGCATCTACGACAAATTTAATGCTGCTGACACCGTTTTCGTCTGTGGGTGGCATCGGGTCCTGAAGGCTTTCGCCTGAAGGCAGTACAACGCTATAACTCACTTCCGCGTTGGCGATCGGCTGTAGAGTCTGATCTTGGACAATCACGTACAGCGTCTGTTCTCCCCGGAATGGCGTGACCGCCTGCTCCACAAATGTGCGCACGTCTAGCGATAGGATTGATCTTGGAAGGTTGTTGTCTACATTGGGGGATAACCTTATGGGATCCTCGCCGGCTTTCCTGAAATATTCGATTCCCAGATCGCCCAAAAGTATATGTTGGTCAGCCCGCAGTTCGGGGTGCCACTCGAAGCGTGCCTTCTGAAAGTATTGCACCAGCCGACCACTGTGGATCTCAAAATTCGATATCGGGTAGCCAAACTGGGCCAAACCACCGTGGGATTCAAAGAAGTCCAGGAAGGCATAGCAAACCCTGTATCGGTAGCCTGTGTCTGGAAAATCCCGGCATGCGGAAACGTTGGGGCTGGAAGCTGGTGCTAAACCTGGTTTATAAAGCAGCTGACCTAATAAAACTTGTTGGACACGCGGCTCGCCGCGGCCGTCAGAGTCTAATACCAGAAGCGCTTTTTGGAAGTATTGGCGTCTTTGTCCGGTTACTGGATCCGGGAAATCGTCGGTGATTGGAGAGCCCAAGATCAGAGACGGCTCATCGAGGCTTTCGTAGGCGCTCAAGAATTCCCCGGAAACCCAGTGTCCGGTTTCCGGAAAGTACAGCGCTCGCTCGCTCTGGGCGTGCGTAGGCTGCCCGTCCAGTGGAAGAAGCAGACTAATGACAAGAAGGACCAGCCCCCAACGCATTCTGCTCATTTCCTTTTCATTATATATAAAGTTGTGGCCCGCTGCAATGGGTTTTGCATTGAAACCGAGAAAAGTCGGCCTTTCAAATGTGATAGGTTGTGAGTTCGGGCCGCGCCGCGGCCCGAACTCACAACCTATATCTATTCGTAGGTCACGGCTCTCCCAGTGCTGCGTACATGGCCTGAGCCGTTGCAGCATCGGGAGCTTGCAGCCAGGTCGTGGTCAGGCCGCTGGCGTGGAATTCGACATATGTCCCCGCTGTTTCCCAGGTTTCTCCTGCCGCAATGTTGCTCTTCGAAGTCCCAAAACGGGTATTTGCATACTGTTGGAAAGCCGTGCCGAATTCGGCAGCGTCGGCATGAGAATCCCAGGTGGTTTGCAGCACCATCGCGGTCCCATCATTCCGCTCGTTATAGTACACTTTATAGGCATCTCCCCCCCAACCAGCGGCCGCGGTTTGGGATTCGGTTTCACCGATCCTAGCGTTTTGGTCAGATCCGAAAGCCAGGATCAAGTACGTATACCATTCCCCCAACACGCCGTGATCCACCTCTTGCCATCCATTTCCTAGGCTGTTGCTCAGATCAGGCAACGAAACGGTGACCGGTGTGTCATTGGGGTATTTTTCAGGGTGCAATATCTGCTCAGTTGATACCGGGGGGTTCTTATACGCCTCATCTACGGCCTTCCACCCCCCCTGGTCGTGGAGGGCACTGGCGAACGACTGGCCATTTACGTAGGGAAAGACGAAGTCCTCTTTTAGAAATGCCGGCGCGCTGTCATAAACCGGGCTCTGGTAGTTGCTGTAGAATCTTTGGATGTCGGTCAGGTCTTGAGAGGATGCGTAGGTCGAGAGCCACTCAATCTCTAGGAGTGAGGCATCGCCTTCGAGCAGAGATTGCACCGCCGCGCAGTGTTCCGTATGCTGCCAGCGAGGTAACATCATTGCGGGCTTCCTCTTTTGAGTAATCTTTGAGGAAATCCTGGGTAACTTTCTGGCGGAGTTGCTTGGGGGTCAGCAGCTCCCGTTCAACGGGTCCGCTTGGCCGCAATTTGCGCAGATCAATCACTTCTTTCTGGATTTCATCCATCTGGCGGGTAATTTCGAGCGGAAGGCTGGATAGGGCCCCGGGCGAGCCCGCTTGAAGGGTGGGTTGGGAAGTTGGGGACTCATCAGAAGGAGGTTGGGTACCCGTTTTGCGTTCAAAAGTTTCTGCTGTTGGACCGCGGATAATGGATTGAGTGGGTGGAGAGGTTTCGAGGGTGCGTGAGAAAGAGATCTCACTCCGGTTCAAGATGAGGAGCCCGGCTCCAGCGATTGCGGCTACGCTGAGGCACACACAAATTACGAGCAGTATGACAACACAGGAAATGATGATTCGCCGGACTGTATTATCCATGCTCATCCAAAAAAGGCAGTCACAAAGGAGAGGGCAAAGGTCACCAGGCCAGCCAATCCGTAGACATAAGTTATCCGTGCATTCTGCTGGTATATCACTTGTTTGTCTCTAAGCAGTTCGTTTACTTTTTCCCCATGTTTGATCGCTCTGCCAGCAATCTTGGCGCTGCCCCCGATTTCGCTGGCAATAGGGATCGCCGCGATGATGAAGAGCACAAGGCTGCTTAAAAAATACAAATTAGATATCTGGCCAGGGTTTCGAAAGACGAGGGCGCCCAGTAGCACTACGAGAGAGTCGATGCCCAACACGATGAATATCTGTTGCCAGAACGGCCTGGAATTGGCCCTCAGTACATTGGGTCGCTTATTCATGTATGCCTCCGCATCAATTCTAATGGGCTTTGTGTAAACGGACAATGGTGGGCACATGAAGGTTTAATTAATGCGGTCTTCGCGTTTCAAGAAGAAGCCTCATCACTGATTGGCGCGAACACTGACTTGCCACTTTTCACCCTTTGCGATAGGATATGGCTTGTGAAAACCAGTTCTATCGCCCTTCGCATCGTCGTCCTGCTGCTAGGAGATGCGCTCACTTTGGCGCTAACTACGGTCTTCGGTTTTGCCTTCCATGATCAATTGGGGGCTTTTAGCACACGTATGTTGGCGACATTTATCCCTTTGCTGGCTGCCTGGCTGCTTATTGCCCCTCATGTGCGAGCTTTCGATCTCCGGCACATAGATCAGTTCAATCAGTTATGGCGTCCTTTTTGGGCCATGATCTTGGCTGCGCCAATGGCGGCTTGGCTGCGCGGTGTTTGGTTAAATACGGTTATCTTACCCATCTTTGTGATCGTCTTAGGCGGCATCAGTGCACTGGCGTTATTCTTGTGGCGCGTAATATTCTATTTCGTTGGGACCAGGCTGGGATGGCGATATGGATGAAGTGGCCCTGATCCGCGCAGCCCGAGAAGGGGACTTGAACGCTTTCAACCGTTTGGTGCTGGAGTACCAGGATCTGGTCTACAATCAGGCCTACCGGGTTCTGGGTGAACCTCTGGCCGCCGATGATGCCACTCAGGAGGCTTTCATCTCCGCCTATCGAAATTTACGCTCCTACCGGGGCGGTTCGTTCAGGGCATGGCTGCTGCGCATCGTTACTAATGCCTGTTACGATGAGTTGCGCCGTCGCAAGCGCCGTCCAACGACCCCCCTGGAGCCTTTGGATGATGCCGGAGAGGAGATCGAGTCGCCCACCTGGATGGAGGATCCGTCGGAATCTCCTGAGGAGTCGGCCGAACGCAGTGAGCTGGCTGCGGCGATCCAGGATTGCATCAATGAACTCCCGGCGGAATTTCGCGCGGTTGTGGCTTTGGTGGATGTCCAGGGGCTGGATTACGCCGAGGCTGCCGATGCCATAGACAAACCTCTTGGGACGGTGAAGAGTCGATTGGCCCGCGCCCGCGCTCGGCTGCGCGATTGCTTGCAAGGTTTTTGGGAACTTTTGCCGGCTACTTTTCGTCTTGGTAGTGAGGTTCAATGAACCAATTCATGGGGCCTCTAAACCGATTATGTGACGATATATTATGACGACTCAAATTTCCAAGCGCGATTGGGAAGCGCTCTCCGCCTATATGGATGAACAGCTCACCACCCGTGAGCGCTCTCGTCTGGAATCGCGCTTGCAGTCGGACCCGAACTTACAAACGGCCTTGGAGGAGTTGCAGCACACCCGGGCGGTGCTCCGCAGCTTGCCCAAGTTGCGCGCGCCGCGGAATTACACCCTGACCCGCCAGATGGTACCTGAGCACCGGGAGCGGCCCCGCATCTATCCTGTACTCAGCTTCGCATCCGCCCTCGCGACTCTTTTGTTGGTCTTAGTGCTGGTCGGTGATTATTTTGCGCCCCGGGCCGCCATTCCCGCGCCGGTGAGCGAGTCGCGGGCTCCCTCTGCTGCCCAGCCACAAACGCAACAA
>DASQQR010000421.1:0-4868 GCA_035643335.1 Anaerolineales bacterium | reverse complement strand
ATCTCAAAGAATTCCCGAGAGGAATTTGCCCGTCAGGGCCACCGAGGATGGCCTGAAGATGATCTTCGCCAACCTGGTAGGCAATGCGGTCAAATATACCCCTCCAGGTGGCCATGTTGAGATCGTCGTTACCGATTACCCGGAAATTGTCCAAATATCTGTTGCAGACACGGGTATCGGTATTCCCCAGGCCGATCTGCCCCAGCTATTTGAAGAGTTCTACAGAGCCAAAAACGCCCGCCACTCAGAAATCACGGGCACGGGTTTGGGTTTGAGCATCGTCAAGCAATTTGTGGAGCGTTTCGGGGGTAAGATCGAAGTGCACAGCATTGAAGGACAGGGCACTACATTCACGGTAGCGCTTGTAAAATGTGCCTGATCCTATTGCCCCCGTCAGCAGCCCTGCACCCTGACAATTGCACACAGAACGCTGGTTGAGCGCCGGCCTGAGCCTGGTCGAAGGGCAGGCATTCTTGTGCCGTATCGAAACCCCCTAAGCGGAACATTCTTCTTTACGTCATAGATCGCAAATCCTAAATGGTGCGGGTCAGTAGTAATCGAGCCAGGTCTTCCATCCCTCTGGCAATTCGCTGGCCCTCCCGAAAAGCGACCGGCAGGGCCGTGAAGGCATCCTCCGACAACACGATGTCAGCCACCCTTCCATTCACCCCGCGAAAATCCCACTCCTAGCTTGCACCTTCTTCACCCGCCCTATCCAGCAAGACCCGCACGGCCTCTATTTGGGCTGGAGACAGTCCCAATTTCTCAACGGTTTCGGCATCGTCATTCACGATTCTGCGCCCCAGCCCGGAGTGGCGCCACATCTTGAGATCCTCTTCAATGGGTGAGCCGATCAAATCCTCTCGTACGATCTTCCCGTCCGCCATGACCAGCACCCGGTTTGTCTGCCGGGCCACGGCCGGATCGTGAGTCACCACGATAAAGGTCGTCCCCTGGCTCGCGTTTAAATCCCGCAGCAGCTTCATCAAAGCCTGCCCTGCACTGGTGTCCACGCTTCCCGTGGGTTCATCGGCCAATACCAGCGGTGGGTTATTCGCCAAGGCACGTGCTACGGCCACTCGTTGCCGTTGTCCGCCAGAGAGTTGGTTGGGCAGGTGCTCCATGCGGTCACCAAGCCCAACCAGTTCCAACAATTCTTTGGACCGTTTTCGGCGCGCCGATCGCCCGGCATGCCCCATCATGGGCACCTCGACGTTCTCCCGGGCAGTGAGCGTGGGGATCAGGTTGTGCAGCTGGAACATGAACCCCACTGTTTTGGCGCGGAATTCGTCTTTATCGCCGATGGTGGCCAGATCCTGGCCGTTAATCAGGACCTGCCCGTGGGTGGGCTTGTCCAAAGCTCCGATCATGTTAAGCAGCGTGCTCTTACCGCTCCCGCTCGGACCCATAACAGTCACCAGCTCACCGGGTGCGATTTTAATGTTGACGTTGTCCAGGGCACGGATCTCCTCGCCGTCTCCATAGATCCGGGTCAGCTCTCGGGTTTCAACCAGGTAGTTTGCTGATCCTGCCATCGATTAATCTCCAACTTCGATATCCACGAACGCCGTCATCCCCCAGCGCAATTCGCTCGGGATTTCGTCTAGTTCAACTGTAACGGTATAGTTCACCCCCGAGCCTTCCGCCGCCTTCGGGGCAATGCGGGTCACCGCGCCGTTGACCACTACCTCCGGGAGCGCATCGAAGGTCACGATGGCTTTATGCCCGATCTTTACACGCGCCACGTCGATTTCGTTGAGATCGGTCGTCTCGACCAACATGTGTCCCAGATCCGCCAGCATCATCACGGGCTGGCCGGGATTGACCCACTCGCCCGTGTGGATGCTGACTTCCCCGATGCTCCCGTCAAATGGTGCCGTCAATACCAGGTCGTCGAGGGCTGCTTGCGCTGCACTCAGCTGCCTTTGTGCATTCGCCAAGCGCGCTTCGGCTACCGCCAGGTCACCTGGGTCGGCGCCTTGTTGGTACGTTTCATGGTCGCTCTGGGCCTCGGCGATCTGCGCTTCAAGCACGCTCACCTTGGCCTGGCTCGGCCCTTCTTTTACCCGCTCCCATTCGCGCTCGGCCTGGCTCAATGCAGCCCGCGCCCTGGCAAGCTCGGCCTCCGCCACGCCGATATCCACCTCGTTGGCGGTGCCCTGCAGGGCATTCAGGTTTCGCACCGCAGCTTCATAGGCTTTTTGCGCCTCAGACAGTCGCGCCAGCAGGTTGGCCCTGACCAGGTTGTCTTCCGGCTTATTCGCGTAAGGCTCGTAATCCTCCTTGGCTTTTTCGTAAACGTCTCGAGCCAGCACGACCTGCGCTTTGGCCGCGTTGATGTCGGATTCATTGGCCGTTGACTTCAAAATGCGCACGCGGCGCTCAGCGCTGTCCACCGCCTTCTTTGCGTCCGCGATGGCTTGAAGTGCCGCAGCTTGTTGGGGATCAGGGTCAAGCAAGTCTTCCAGCGCAGCTTGCTTGTCTTCCACGGTTTGCAGCGCCTGCGCAGCTGCCAGTTCGGTATCCTCCTTCAGGGCGTTTAGAGCTTGCTGCGCATTGGCCAGCTCGAATTGGGCTGCTGTGATCCCGGCCTCGAGTTCTTCTTTTCCTTCCAACCTCACCAGCCCTTGCCCGGAGGCGACCTGTTCATCCTCTCTCGCCAACACCTCGTCGACCACCCCGGCGGTTGTCATGCTCAAAGTGGCAAATTGTGCCGGAACCAGCACGCCTGTAGCGCTGACCACCGGAGTAAATTCCTCTGCGGATTGTTCCGCTTCAGGCGTAGGCGTTTCATTAGAACCTAAACCGTTGCATGAAACCAAGAGCACTATGCCTAGAAGGAGTGTTATTCCAAGTATTCCTTTTTGAATCATGTTGCACCATCCTGCTCCGATGTTTATTTCGTAAAGCATCCGCGTTTCTCCGCGTTCATCCGCGTCCCATTAAATTCACCTGAGTAGTAACTCGTACGGTCGAATAAATCATTTTCATTCATAGCGCAGCGCTTCTACAGGCTGCAGCCGGGTCGCACGCAAGGCAGGATACAATCCACCTGCCAACCCCAACAGCAGTGCTATTGTGATCGCTCTTGTGAATATCTCCAGTTCCCATTTGGGAGACATCATCGAACCGTACATCGGAATCAGGCTGAATAGAAATGCAAGCCCAAAAGCTACCAGGGTACCCAGAGCGGCTCCCAGCAAACCCAGCAGCAAAGCCTCCTGCAAGATCAGCCGCAGGATGCGTCCGCGTCCCCAACCCAATGCTCGCAGAACGCCAATTTCTCGGGTGCGTTCCAGCACGGACATCAGCATCGTGTTCATCACCGCCACCCCACCAACGATAATCGCCAGAAATGATATGGCTACCATCAAACCGTCAACGGCCTGCATGTCCGGCATCTGTTCCATGAATTCACCGCTCAAGCTGGCATGTGCCTCAGGCATCTCTGTGTTTATCTTATCAACCACCATCTGGGCCTCGGAGGGGTCTTTTACTTTTACAAGGTAGAGGGTTACTTTACGTGGCCGGCCCATGTACGCTTGGGCATCCCGGAGTGTCGCGATGCCTCCCATTTCTTCCCAGCTTACCCCGGATTCGTAGATACCCACCACTCTGAAACGGCTCCCACCGATTTCAATCGTGTCACCGGTGGATTTGTTCAACGCCTCCGCCATCATTCGTCCCAGCAGAATTTGATGATTGTTGGTCAGTGCCTCCCCCTCCACAATGTTTAAATGGCGTATGGCGTATTCGTTCGATGCATAACCCAGCAGGATAAATATTATCCCCGAATCGGGTAACATCGTTCCCGCCAGCGTCATGCCGCTGACGTAGGCTACTTCGGGAAATGCGGCGATCTTATCCCCGACGCGCTCATCGATTGCGCTGTACTCTGTGTCCGCCACTCCGGATTGGCGCACCATGATCTCCGAATCCGCGCTCATGGCCAAGATCACGTCGGACATGCCCCCGATTAAGCCTTCCAGGGCCATGATTCCGCCCACGGTGATGCTGATCGCGCCCAGGGTAAGGAAAGTACGGGTTGTGCGCTGCCATAATCCTTGCAGTGCCATCCCGCCAATGGGTAAGCGCCGGACTTTTCCGCCTGAAGTGCCTCCTTCGTAGCGCAGTGCTTCTACAGGCTGTAAGCGCCCAGCCCGCCAGGCTGGATATACGCCTCCGACCAGCCCCAGCACTAAAACCGTACCAAATGCTTGTTCCAATACCTGCTGGGTGATATTCGCGGCTGAAGCCCCAAAAAAGCCAGCTACATCTGAGAAAGATGCCAGCGCCAGCCAACCCAGCCCCAGTCCCACCAGCCCACCCAGCAAACCGGTCACCAGGGACTCGCCCAGGATCATTCCCATAATCCGGCGACTGCTCCAGCCTATCGATCGCAACACCCCGATTTCCCGGGTGCGCTCCATAACGGACATGAGCTGCGCGTTCATCATCCCCACCCCTCCGATGAGAATGGCTAATCCGGCGATGGCCCATACATAACCTTGAATGGCATCACCCAACAACTGCTTATCGGCTAATTCCTGCGTGTTGCTCAAAGAAAGATCGGGGAAGCGGCGTTCAATTCGCCGTTCCAGGCGCTCACGTAATTGGGGGTCTTTGAGCTGGATGTAGAATAAGCTCACCTGGCGGGGCTTTCCGAGCACCTCTTGGGCATCCTGCAAGGTGATCACCGCCCCGTTATCCTCCAGCGTCTCGCCTGTTTCGTAAATTCCCACCACCCGGAAGACGCTGTCCATGATCCTCAATGTGTCGCCAGTTTGCTTATGCAACGCTTCAGCCGCCGAGGTTCCCAACAACAGCGCTTTTCCACGTGCCATTTTGGCCTCTCGGCTGTTCAAACC
>DASQQR010000420.1:0-2690 GCA_035643335.1 Anaerolineales bacterium | reverse complement strand
CACCCACGGGGAGAACGGTTTCCTGATCGAGCCGGGAGATTCCGACGCCCTGGCGCAATGCTTGCGGGTTGCTGCGCGTGACCGTGACGTCCTGGAGAAGTTGAGCCTGGGTGCCCGCCAACGCTATCTGGCTCAGCCAACTTGGGAGGATTCCACTCGCCGCATTCGCGAGTTCTTATGTACATTTGTACGCGACTCCAGGGGTTTTCAGAATTGACATCTGTGTTGAAAACTCAAGAGTGCAGGCCTGTTCCATCGCGAGGAGTCCTCGAAAACCTCTGGGGGCTTAATCAGATTATGACCGAATCCAAATCTTACTCCTTCACCCGTTACCTGGCTGCCAAAAAGAGCGTGGACGACCGCGCCCTTAACCGCCACGTCTGGCAAAGCCTGTCGGCATCATTGCCGCCCACCTCGCCCGGAAAGCCTCTTCGCCTCCTGGAAATCGGCGCCGGGATCGGCACGATGCTGGAGCGGATGATGGCTTTGGAGCTGTTCAGCAGCGCCGAGTACACCGGCATCGACTCACGTGCCGAGAACATTACAGTCGCACGCCAGAGACTGCCGGCATGGGGGGCAGAAAACGGCTATCAGGTCTCCAGGACTGATAGCGAGCTGCTGCTCTTCAGCCGGAAAGGTCGTCAAGTCAAGGCGGCAGTGGAGGCTGTCGATGTGTTTGAATTCGCAGCCCGAAGACAGCACCACAACGCATTCGATTTGCTTCTGGCAAACGCCTTTCTAGATGTGGTGGACGTTCCGGCGACATTACCATCCTTATTGGTTTTACTTAAGCCGGGCGGCCTGGTTTATTTCACAATCAACTTCGATGGCGCGACGATCTTCGAGCCCGTCATCGACGCGGAACTGGAGGAGCGAATTCAGCATTTGTACCACCGTTCCATGGATGAGCGCCTGGTGGCCGGAAAACCTTCCGGGGACAGTCGCATCGGCCGGCACCTGTTCGGCCACCTGAGCGCCGCCGGCGTCAGGATTGTTGACGCCGGCAGTTCGGACTGGGTGGTGTTCGCCGGGTCCAAGGGTTATCCCTATGATGAGGCCTTCTTCCTGCACTTCATTATCGAAACTATCTACCGGGAACTGCAGAACCACCCCGAAATCGAGCCGTCAATATTCAAGGAATGGGCGCACCAGCGCCATGACCAGATCGAGCGCGGGGAACTGGCGTACATCGCCCATCAGCTGGATTTCCTGGGGCGCATAGGCCCGTCGTGATCGCCACGGCGTTCACTATGATTCGTCGCCAAGAGGTCCTAACCGATCCGGCGTCATCGCGCTTGTGCCAGGCGCTTCCCCGCGTGCCAGGCAGCTACGCCCTGTTCCTGAATTTGCCCGGCGCATGCCATTTCCGGGTTGGCAGGTCAGGCGAGTTCTTCTTTCCCTCGGGGGATTATGTCTATCTGGGGAGCGCCTTTGGCCCTGGCGGCCTGGGAGCGCGTCTGGGAAGGCACTTGCGGGGCGACGGAACACCCCGCTGGCATATCGACTATCTTCGCAAGATAGCTCAGGTTTGCGGTTATGCTTACCTGGAAGCCAATCAAGATGTTGACGACGTGCCAAATCGAGGGACCATGCATGGCCCGGCGAAGCTCGAGTGCCGCTGGAGTCAGGCTCTCGCCGCCTTACCCGGGGCGTCCATTCCTGCACCCGGTTTTGGAGCCAGCGATTGCGAAGCGGGTTGTCCGGCCCATCTGGTGGCATTTTCGCACAGGATTGACCCCCTGAAGGTCCGTTTAGCCCTTGTTCAATCAGCCGCAGTTGCGTACGATCAGCTAATCAGTTTTTTTCAAAATTAGATCGGTTCTGTGCTGATCAGGAGCATATTGCACAAACCGACTTTGTTAGCCGCCATTGAGAGCATCGCCACGCGTCCGCTGGTTGAGTGGGCAGCCTCTTTTGCTGCCCGTATCGAAACCTGCGACGCTGTTCAGTTGTGTAAGATGGCGTTGACCAGGACAAAATTAGATCGGTCCCCTGGTGGCGGTTGCCGCACAAGCCCAGCTTAGTCTTCCCTAAGAATTCCCCGCTCTCGCTGGCTTATTGCGGTAAAATGAACAATCATGGTGGAACACAAAACATCTTGGAAGGGAACACTGAGGTCTTACGGGAGCCTGCTCTTGGTCTCGGGCGTGGTTATCGCCTTGGACCAGGTGACCAAGGCACTGGTGCGTGCCAACCTGGATTTCCAACAGATTTGGTCGCCCTGGCCATGGCTCTTGCCTTACGCGCGCATCGTGCATTGGAATAATACCGGCGCAGCTTTTGGCATGCTCCAGGGTTTCGGCGATGTTTTCATGATCCTGGCGATCATCGTCGCCCTGGCGATATTGTATTATTTCCCGCAGGTGCCCAAAGAAGACTGGCCCTTGAGGCTGGCGATGGGCTTGCAGCTGGGGGGCGCTGTGGGAAACCTGATCGATCGCTTGACCATTGGGCGGGTGACGGACTTCGTCTCGCTCGGTACATTCCCGGTATTTAACGTCGCCGATGCCAGCATATCGATCGGCGTGGCCATTTTGATCGTGGGCGTGTGGTGGAAGGACCGGGAGGAAAAAGCTTCCGAGCATTCCTCTGAGCCAGAATCTCCCCCGGATTCGCATTCCGATTCGGTTCCAAAGGAGACCTGGGGTGAGTGACCGCCAGGTCATTTTCCACTACACCGAAGAAGAGCC
>DASQQR010000419.1:0-3329 GCA_035643335.1 Anaerolineales bacterium | reverse complement strand
CGAATATCGGCGCCAAAGTTGCGGAATTGCCCCACTAAATCCTGCCAGAGAAGTTATAATACGTTTCTTAGAAAGTCGCTCAAATTCGTCCAAATCTCTATGATAAGCGTTGTTGTTGGATACCGGGACAGAGAACGGAGGCATCTCACAGAGATCGGGGCAAGCGCTGAATCAATTACCATCCGGCAGACCGGATCGCTGGGGAGGAACAAAAAGGGCTTTTTCGTTTTTCACGGGCTAACGCACCTCCTCGCCTGAGGCGAGAGATCCACATAAAAAAATCATTACAAAGGAAGCTTTGACCATGTTTAAAATCCAACCATACTCACAAATGGACCCGCATTGGAAGGACGATCCACTAGGTTTAGATAACAGCACCACCATAGGGAAATTCGGCTGTCTGCTCACCTGCATGACCATGGTCGCTGACGGCTTTGGTAACAAGGTAAACCCGCAAACGCTCAATGATAAAATGAAATCTGCTGGCGGCTTCCAAGGGGCTTTAGTCATTCCCGCACTCTTACCCAACGTACTTCCCGGGATCCGTTATCAAAAGTACATCCAATGTGACAATCCACCTGCGCCCATTGCCGACATCGATGCTACCCTGGATGCTGGATGGCCAGTCATCGTAGAAGTCGATTATTCGCCCGCGCCTGGAATGCAAAACCACTGGATCGTATTGTACGACAGGCAAGGAGACGACTACCTCATCCAGGACCCCTGGCCCTATCCGGCGGAGACTAAAAAAGTCACCCTGACTTCACGCTACGGCTTTGCCGGTCCTCCCAAAAAGATCATCAAGGGGGCCATCTGGCTTGCGGGGGTCCAAACATCTCAAACCGCTGCGCCCAAGGCAAAACCAACTCCAAAGCCGGTCCCCAAGGATGCCCTTACACTCTATTCAACCGCCGATGGCCTCGCGCTGCGCTCACAGCCCTACGTCGCCGGTGACAATCTGATTACCCGCCTGCCCCTACAGGCGGAATTTAGGCTTCTCGAGCCGGCCGCTCAGGCCGCCTCCAAAATTGGCCAGCTAAACCAGTGGCTGGAAGTCCAGGCCGTGCCCGGGGGCGATCAAGGCTATGTGGCCGCCTGGTATGTCAGCCAGATAAAAGGTGCCGTTCCCGAGGCCGGGACGCCTGCCGCCCCAACTCCTCAACCGGCCTCGGAATCTCAAACTCTGGTTGTCTACGCCACGGACGACGGGCTTGCGCTCCGCACGCAGCCTGTGATCGCTGACACGACATTAATAAAACGCCTCCCGCAGAACGCCCAGTTCGTGGTTTTGGATCCACCTGACCAGGCCGGGGCAAAGATCGGTGCCCAAAATCAGTGGCTGAAAGTTCGCGATGTTGCGGGTGATGAAGGTTTTGTAGCTGCCTGGTATGTCGCTACCAGCCGGCAAGAGCCTGCTCTGGGCGCCTTCGAGAAGGGCACTGCGCCCTCGCCCGCTCCTTCTCCCACTGGCGGCAAATTGGTGGTCCGTTCAACCGCCGAGGGCCTTGCCCTGCGAAGCCAGCCGGTCATCTCGGATGCCACGTTGGTTAAGCGCGAACCGCTTTCCGCCGAATTGCTCGTCCTGGAATCACTCGACCAGGCCGACGCAAAAATTGGCATGGTAAACCAATGGTTGAATGTTCAGGATGTTAATGGCGACAAGGGATATGTAGCTGCCTGGTATGTGGTGAAAAGCCCCACACCTGCTGCGCCCTAGAGGGCAGCAAGGCAAAGTAAATGACCCAATACGCCGACCTTGAAATCAGCCTCCACCGTCACAGCACTGATGCTTACAGCGTCGAGTTTCGCTTCAGCCAGCCCGACAGCGACGCCGATATCCGTTTAGCCAAGGGGGAACCCGCCCTGGCCCAGTTCGATCTAGACAAATTGAGCTCGCAGGTCTACGATCCCGCCGCTTACGGTGAAAACCTGAGCCAGAGCCTCTTTGCGGATCCGGCCGTGCAAACCGCTTTCGCTCAGGCTATGACCAGCGCCCAGTCCCTGGACGCGGCCGTCCGCCTGCGTCTGCTCATCGGCCCAAGCGCGCCAGAATTGCACAATCTCCTGTGGGAGACTCTCCGAGATCCTCGCGACAAAACGCCGCTGTGCACCAATGAAAATATCCTCTTTTCACGCTACCTGAGCAGCCTCGACTGGCGCCCGGTCCGCTTGCGCCCTCAAGGTGACCTCACCGCCCTGGTGATCGTCGCCAACCCATCCGATTTAGGTGACTATGACCTCCAGGCGGTTGATGTAGACGGAGAGCTGAATCGGGCCAAGAACAGCCTCGGCACGATCCCTGTGACCATCTTGCCCTCGGCGAAAGACGAGCGATGTGCCAGCCTGGAAAACCTCATCAATTGCCTCCGCGACGCCGGCGACCAGGACACTTACGATATCGTTTACCTGATTTGCCACGGCGCCTTCATTAAAGATCAACCTTGGCTGTGGTTGGAAGACGAGAACGGCAAATCCGCCCGCGTCTCCGGAAATGAGCTCGTCACGCGTCTGAAAGAGCTGCACCAACGCCCTCGCCTGGTTGTCCTGGCCTCCTGCCAGAGTGCCGCTGACAGCGCCGGTGAAGCGCTGGCCGCTTTGGGTCCCCGCCTGGCTGAGGCGGGTGTCCCCGCCGTGATTGCCATGCAAGGCAAAGTCTCCATGGACACCATTGCCAGCTTCATGCCCGTATTCTTCGAGGAGCTCCAGCGCGACGGGCAAATCGATCGCGCCAGCGCCGTGGCCCGTGGTGCGGTGCGCGCTCGGCCCGACTATTGGATGCCGACCCTCTTCATGCGCTTGAAAAGCGGCCGCATATGGTATGTCCCTGGCTTTGGTGAAGACCGCAAAGACTTCGAAAAATGGCCGTCCCTGTTGCGCAGTATCAACCGCGGTCAGGTAACCCCTATCCTGGGACCCGGCCTGTTCGAACCCTTGCTCGGCTCGATGCGCGAAATCGCCCAACGTTGGGCGGAGACCTACCATTACCCTATGGCTCCATACGAGCGCGAATCCCTGCCTCAGGTAGCCCAATACCTGGCAGTCAACCAGGATCGCGGCTTCCCCTATGATGAGCTCGAGGAATACCTCCTCCAGGAAATACAGGCTCGTTATCAAGATGAACTGCCGCCCGAATCGGGCCAGGGCCGGCTGAACCTGAACCAAATGATAAATGCCGTCGCCGCCGCCCGGCGCGCTCGCGACCCTCTGGAGCCTTACAAAGTGATCGCCGAACTGCCGCTACCCATCTATATCACCACCAATTTCAACGCTCTGCTGTCCTCAGCCCTCAAAGAAGCCGGTAAGGATCCCCAGGTAGTGCTCTGTCCGTG
>DASQQR010000418.1:0-3937 GCA_035643335.1 Anaerolineales bacterium | reverse complement strand
CCCTGCTGTTCACCATCATGGTCATGTTCAGCCTGAAAGGCAACCTGATCGTCACCATCCCGCTGGATGTCGTCCGCATCGCCATCCCCTTGGTCATCTACTTCGTCGTGATGTTCCTGGTCAGCTTCTGGATGGGGCACAGGATCGGGGCGGACTACTCCAAGACCACCACCCTGGCATTCACTGCGGCCAGCAACAACTTCGAGCTGGCCATTGCGGTGGCGGTGGCTGTCTTCGGCCTGGAGTCCGGCGCCGCCTTTGCAGCTGTGATCGGTCCATTAATTGAGGTGCCCGTGATGATCGGCCTGGTCAATGTGGCCTTTGCCTTCCAGAAGCGCTATTACCGCCAACAGCTGCAGCCCGTGCCGGCCGGGATGGCGCAGGCGGCCCAGGAAGCCTGCCCTCCGGACCAACAATTGTTGAAATAGTCGTCGAAAGTCTATATCACCCAGGTCATCAGTGTAGAAGGGGGTTTGGCGTTATCGTTTTGATAATATAATTCACAATAACCATGATATCAACAATCCAGAGAATCAAGTCTCCCGAAAATCCTAAGCGGTTACTATCCCTCCTACCTATCCTGGGCCGTCACCTCCTGGTGGTCGGCATGATGGTAGCCACGACTGGGATTCTGTTTGTTTTCCGAAGCAGTATGAATACCTCCACCGTGGCTTTACTCTATCTGCTGCCGGTTTTGTTGTGTACTATGCTGTGGGGATTAAGCGCCGGACTGGCTGCCGGCTTGCTGGCTTTTCTGACCTTTAACTACTTCTTCATTCAGCCTTACTATACTTTCAAGGTAAACCACACCCAGGATATCACCGCGTTGGTGATCTTCTTCTTGGTGGCCGTGTTGATCAGCCAGCTGGTGGGCCGTGCCAAAAGGAATCTGACCGAGGCGAAGGCCCGCGAGCAGGAACTGTCCAGCCTGTACGGGATCAGCAGCTCTCTGGCCGGCGTCAACGACCAGGTGGAAATCGCCAACCTGATTGCGACCCAGGTCCGGGACATCTTCCAGGCGCAAGGCGTGGAGATTGAGGTCTGGCCGGTGATGGACGAACAAAGCTTGAGCGTCTTGGTCCCTCAGGAGCGGGGATCTCTGGCCGGCGATCCGGCCTATGTGATCCCTTTGGAGACCTCCCGCGGCGTGTGTGGGGAAATCCGCCTGTGGCGCCAAATCCCATCGGCCTCTGCCACCGAAAAGCGCATGTTGGAGGCAATCGCCGCTCAGGGTGCTTTAGCCCTGGAACGAGCCGCGCTGACCCGCGCGGAGACCAGGGCGGAGGTGCTCGAAGAGAGTGACCGCATGAAAAGTGTCCTGCTCTCCTCGGTGTCTCATGAGCTGCGCACTCCGCTTTCCATCATCAAAGCCTCCGCCACCAGCCTGTTGAGTGCAGAGGTGGAATGGGATACTGAGGCCAGGCTAGATTTGTTGAACGCCCTGGACGAGGAGGCCGATCACCTAAATCAACTCGTGGGCAACCTGCTGGATATGTCCCGCATCGAGGCCGGGGCCCTGGAACCTAACCGGCAATGGAATTTGCTCTCCGAGATCGTCAGCGTGGCGCTGGAACGCATGAAACGCGCCCTTGAAAGATATCGAGTGGAGGTGGATATTTCCGAGGAACTGCCTTTTATTCCGGTAGACTTTATGCAGATGGAACGGGTGTTCATCAACTTGATCAGCAACAGCACCAAGTACGCACCGAGGGGGACGACCATCTGCATAAAGGCCTGGGTGCACGACCGGGAAAGCCTGCTTGTTCAACTGACCAATCAGAGTCCACCGGTACCTGAAGAACACCTGGACTCGATTTTTGAAAAATTTCATCGCGTCACGGACGCTGACCGGGTATCCGGTACAGGTTTGGGTTTATCGATCTGCAAAGGCATCATCGAAGCCCATGGAGGCCGCATTTGGGCGGAAAATCTGGCCGGTGGATTCGCCTTTAACCTGCAAATCCCCCTCACCTGGAATGGGCGCCCCGCCAGCATCGTGGAGGCCGAAAACGGATGAAAAAAGAGTCCTCTATCCTGGTTATTGATGACGAGCCTCAAATTCTTCGAGCCCTCAAGACGATCCTGACGGCCAAGCGTTTCCAGGTGTCCACGGCCAGCACCGGGGAGGAAGGCCTGGCCATTGCCGCCGGGACGCAGCCGGACGTGATCATCCTGGATCTAGGATTGCCCGATATCAGCGGTATAGAGGTATGCGCCCATTTGCGCGAGTGGTCCCAGGTCCCGATTATCGTGCTTTCGGTAAGGGATGAGGAGAAGGATAAGGTGCGCGCCCTCGATGAAGGCGCCGATGATTATCTCGTCAAGCCCTTCGGGATTGAGGAACTTCTGGCCCGCATCCGCGTGGCACTGAGGCATTCAGCTCAGGTGAAGGGAACCTCGGAACCGGTTGTCCACGCTGGAGATCTGGAGATCGATCTTGCCAGGCGCGTCGTGCGCCGCAAGGGCGAAGAAGTTAAGCTGACCGCCACAGAATTTAATCTGCTGGCCTACCTGGCCAGCAACGCCGGCAGGGTCCTGACCCACCGCAACCTGCTGGAAAAGGTGTGGGGCATCGAGTATATCGAAAACGTGGAATATCTGAGGGTCTTTATGAGCCAGTTGAGAAAAAAACTGGAACAGGACCCCAGGCAACCCCGCCATCTCTTAAGCGACCCCGGCGTGGGCTATCGCTTCTCTAGCGACGATTAAGTAATTTTTCCCTTCTTTATTTTTTCTTTATACCCAGCATCGAAATCCTTATTATTTCTTAACTCCTGCATGATAAAGTAGGATGGGTCTTTCCCTTTTAGCGGGAGGGACCAGCCTTTTTCCCGTTAGCAGGGGAAGAGCCACCAGGGTCATTACCCAAGGATTATCGGTGAAAGAAGTTTCGCTTGGCGCCGCCGTGGGCATCATCCTGCTGAGCCTGGGTGTGTACCAGATCATCGCCGCCCTTTTGGCGATCTTTTTTTGGATGGTTGCCGGCGACTGGCGCGATTTTATTTCTCAGATCATCGTAATCGCTTTCTGGATCAATTTGCCGGTCACCTATTGGATCTGGCAGCGACGGCTTCATGCCGGGGAAAAAAGAATCGATCATTGACCGGTTGAATACTGCAAAATAATGACCGTTGATGAGATTAAACGCTTCCTGATCGGAGAGCCCTTCCCGACCAGCAGGGAGATTCACGAGCGGCTGGATAAAGTCCGTGCTTTAGCCGTATTCGCCTCTGACCCCATCAGCAGCAATGCGTATGCCACAGAAGCGATCATGAGCGTACTGGTCGTGCTGGGCAGCGGCGCCTTGCGCCTGACCTTACCGCTTGCCCTGGCGGTCGCTGGCCTGGTGTTACTGGTTATCTTCAGCTACATCCAAACCATCCTGCACTATCCCGATGGAGGCGGTGCCTATACGGTCGCCAAGGACAACCTGGGCACTTTTCCCTCTTTGCTCGCCGCGGCCGCCCTGTTGACGGATTACATTCTGACGGTCTCGGTTTCCGTATCCGCCGGTGTGCGGGCAGTCACCTCGGCTTTTCCGGAGGCTTTCCAATACCGCGTCATCATGGCCATCCTGGCCATTGCGATGATTACGTGGATTAATCTGCGCGGGGTTCGGGAGAGTGGAACCATCTTTTCCATTCCGACTTACGCCTTTGTGGGCGGTGTGCTGGTCGTGATTCTGATTGGCCTGGTGCGTTATTTTGGCTTGTTCGGAGTACAACCGCTCACCCCGGCACCGCTACACGTCGCCCCCCAGAGATCAGCGCTTGGCTTCGCTTATGTCTGGTTATTATTACGCGCTTTTGCCGGCGGCTGCACCGCTCTGACCGGGATTGAGGCCATCAGCAACGGCGTTCAGGCCTTCAAACCGCCCGAATCCAAGAACGCAGCCGAAACCATGGTCGCCATGGGATTGATGGCCATGTCCTTGTTT
>DASQQR010000417.1:0-3368 GCA_035643335.1 Anaerolineales bacterium | reverse complement strand
CGGCGAGGTCTCCGGACCGAGCCCTTCCCCTCACCAGTTGATCGGCGAGGTCTCCCGACCGAGCCCCCTTCCCTCAGTCCGGAGACCTCGGGGATCGGAGAGGACGGATCAGGCAGAACCTCTGGCAATGGTATAATTCTTATACTTGCATAGATTGTAAACACATCTTTTGCTCGGTAGACTCCAGGAGTTTTCCATATGTCAGGACATTCCAAGTGGTCCACGATAAAAAGAAAAAAGGGCGCAGCAGACGCCAAACGCGGCCAGCTCTTCACCCGTTTAGCCCGCGAAATTGCTATCGCCGCACGCGAGGGCGGTGGAGATCCAGATGCTAATTTCCGGCTGAGGCTGGCAATTGATCACGCCCGGGCCAACAACATGCCGAAAGACAATATCGAACGGGCCATTGCCCGCGGCACCGGTGATTCGAAAGACGGTTCGGCGATCGAAGAGGTGTATTATGAGGGTTATGCGCCCAACGGAATCGCCTTGATCATTGATTGTGTGACTGACAATCGCAACCGGGCCGTCGCTGACATCCGCCATGTACTCACCCGTTATGGGGGCAGTATGGGCGAGGGGGGCTCGGTCAGCTGGCAGTTCCGCAGGGTAGCCTATTTCTCCTTCCCGGCCGAAGGCAGAGATCAGGATAAGGTTTTTGAGCTGGCCGTGGAAGGTGGTGCCGACGATGTCATCTTTGATGACGACGAAATCGAGATCATCGCTCCGGTTGAGTCTTTCAAGGACATCAGCGACCAATTGAATGCGGCTGGCATTGAAGCCGAGGAAGCCGAATTGCGCATGGTCCCCAATAATGAAATCACGCTGAGCACTGAAGACACCATGCAGGTGTTGAGGGTAATCGATGCCCTTGAAGAGCTGGACGATGTACAGGACGTTTACTCCAATTTGGCCGTCTCCTCGGAGATGATGGAACAATTGGAGGCGGCCTGATCTTTGATGTTGGTGATAGGGATTGACCCCGGAACAGCGATCACAGGTTATGGTTTGGTGCGGGAAAGTGAGCGTGGCGACTTAAAAGTTGAGGATTTTGGGGTCATCCAAACCTCCTCCGATCTGGCAATGCCTGAACGTCTCCTGCAGCTGCATGCGAGGCTGCAGGAGATCGTCGTTCTCCACCGGCCCCAGAGCGCCGCGGTGGAGAAATTGTTTTTTCAACGCAATGTACGCACTGCCATCAGCGTAGGGCAGGCCCGCGGTGTAGCCCTTCTAACGCTCGCCGAAGCGCAGGTGCCTGTGGCTGAATACACGCCCATGGAGATAAAGCAAGCTGTGGCTGGTTATGGCGGGGCAGACAAAAACCAGGTCCAGCAGATGGTGCGCGCCCTGCTGGCAATGAAAGAAATCCCGCAGCCGGATGATGCCGCCGATGCGCTGGCGGTGGCCATCTGCCATCTGCACAGCGCGCAAATGCGAGCACTCTACGAGGAGAGCTGACCAAAATCGTCAATGATCGCAACATTGAGCGGAAAAATCATCCAGGTGGAAGCGGACAGCGTTGTCGTTGAGGTCAGCGGCGTCGGCTACCAGGTTTTTATCCCCGCGCCTCTAAGAGACCAGCTGCGCCGGGGGGAAAATGTATTCTTGTTCACCCACCTGGTCGTACGCCAGGATGCCTTGGCGCTATACGGTTTTGAGACGCCGGAGGGGCGCGAATTCTTCGACCTGCTGCTCGGCGTAAATGGTGTTGGGCCGCGCCTGGCGCTGGCCATCCTCTCGGTGCTCACGCCTGACACAATCCGCCGCTCGGTGTTCAACGAACAGGCTGAGGTTTTCAGCCGCGTGCCGGGGGTCGGAAAAAAGACCGCTCAGAAGATCTTGTTTCATCTTCAGGATAAGATCACCGTTGTTGAAGGATTGGAGCCCATGGCGGCCTTCAGCGAGGTCGACAGCGAGGTTTTGAATGCGCTAACAGCTCTGGGATATAGCGTGGTGGAGGCCCAGGCCGCCCTGCAGGCCATCCCGCCCGATGCTCCGCAGGATGTGGAAGAACGCTTGCGGTTGGCGTTACAGTATTTCGGGTCTTCCGTTCTCAGGAGCTAACCTGGGGTTATGGAGGGGCGCAGCCTGTCCATGCCCGCACACATTACCTGCTGTAACTGCGATAGTCCTATGGAGGGAGTTTTGTTCGAAAACCGTAAGATCACTTTTATCGGCCCGGGGGTTATGGCCGAAGCGATGATCGCAGGCATCATCCGCCAGAAAGTCGCTGGGCCGGAGAGCATTTTGGCTTCCGGCCCGCGTGCTGAACGCGGGGAGGAGCTGGAGGGGCGCTATGGGATCCGCGCTTTCACAGGCAATGCCGAGGCCGCTCGCCAGGCCGACGTGGTTGTGCTTTCGGTCAAACCTCAGCGGCTGGATGATGTGTTGGCAGGCATGCGCGGCGCTATACAGCCTCACGCCCTGGTCCTCTCCATCGTGGCCGGCGCGCCCATTGATAAGATAGGCGCCGGGCTGCGCCATGCCAACATCGTGCGTTCCATGCCCAACACCCCTGCCCAAATCGGGGAGGGGATCACCGTATGGACCGCAGCGCCGGCCGTTTCCGACGAACAGAGGGAGATGGCCCGCCGGATTTTGCTCGCTCTGGGCAAGGAGATCTTCGTCGAAGATGAGTATTTCCTGGATATGGCCACCGCCCTTTCGGGTACCGGTCCAGCCTACGTTTTCCTCTTTATGGAGGCCATGGTCGATGCGGGTGTTCATTTGGGCTTTCCCAGGCGCATCGCTGAGGAGCTGGTGGCACAAACTGTGCGCGGCTCGGTAGATTATTACACCAACCGGGACGATCCTGTCCATCTGGCTCGCTTGCGCAACCAGGTTACCTCTCCGGGTGGCACCTCGGCGGCGGCGTTGTACTATCTGGACAAAGCCGGTTTCAGAACTGCGATCTCAAGGGCGATCTGGGCAGCCTACGAGAGATCGCGTGAGCTGGGCAAAGGCGGCCAGAGTCATTCTCCCGAGCGGGGCACCTCCGGCGAGGCCGAATGACCCCCTTTGGGTGAGCACTAGAAAGTTGTTGGGTTTGGGTGTTCCGGGCGGCGTACCCCGCCCGGAACACCCAAACCCGGTAACAACATTTGGATAACCCTCCCTTTTGTGAATAACTGGACAAGATTGGTGCTTTCAGTTATCATTTGACCGCCCGAGGACCTGTAGTATGTTGAGAGCATCTGGGAACTCACTGCCGGCCAACCTCCCGAAGAGCCTGCCCTGAGCGCAGTCAAAGGGTTTCATCGAAAACTGAACCGGAAAGAATCCTCTTAAGACACCGCAATCACGACGTAAATCCGACCGCTAACCTTCGGGAGGTTTGGGATCGGTAGTTTCCGAACGTTTTCTATGTT
>DASQQR010000416.1:0-3146 GCA_035643335.1 Anaerolineales bacterium | reverse complement strand
TAACCTGGCCCTCAGCGATCCCGTTAATGCCAGCTTGGGGTCCCCCTATACAGCCACCTTGGAAATCGTGGACAATGATGGTCCGCCCACAATCCAGTTTGGCGCCTCGAGCTTTGATGTGAGTGAAGGTGCTGGGAGTGCTACAATTTCTGTAACTCTAAGCCATTCCTTTACGGACCCGGTCACTGTGACTTACGCTACCAGCGATGACACGGCTGTGGCAGGATCAGACTACACCGCAGTTAGTGATGCGCTAACTTTCAGTCCTGGTGACACCCTTCAGACCTTCTCTGTGCCAATTACCGATGATTCGATGGATGAGCCTGTGGAAGCCATCAGTCTGACGTTGACCAATCCAGTTAATGGGAGTCTTGGTATCTTATCTGATGCTAAGCTTAACATCGTTGACAACGATGGGGTTCCAACCGTCCAATTTGGTGCCGCGAACTACAGTGTCGATGAGGACGCTGGAAACGCACTCGTAGAGGTTACACTGAGTAATATGTCCTCGGAACCGATAACCGTTACCTATACTTCCAGCAATGGTACTGCGCTGGCCGGGCTCGACTATATTGCAGTGAATAATACGCTTACTTTCTCGTCTGGTGAGCTCAGCAAGACCTTCACAGTGCCAATTCTGCCAGATAGCCTGCATGAATCGGATGAAACGGTCAACCTGGCGTTGAGCAATCCTGTCAATGCGGGGCTCGGTGTCCCGGTACAAGCTGTGCTGAAAATTAAGGATGTCACTGAAGGTTTAATTGTATATCTACCATTGATAACAAAATAATGCTTCTGAGGGTGACTGGCTGATCGACTTCAGCGAAAATCATTTGTCTGGAGGTGGATAGATTATCTGGTCCTCCGAATATCTAACGGCTGGTTTTCTGGGATCGCAATAATTTTGTTGCGATCCCAGAATTTTTAACCGCATGGATCCTGCAATCTGGAGGGCTTCATATCATTCCTTCACATGCTATAATCCTCCCTCATGAACCAATCCAACGGCACGATCCTGGTCACTGGTGGTACCGGCTTCATCGGGCGGGTGCTGATCCGCCACCTGGCCGAAGCAGGCTACCCGGTCCGGGTCTTGATCCGGCCCTCGCCGCGTTCGCCCAACCTGCCGCGCGGCGTCCCAGTGGAGGTCGCAGTCAGCAGTCTGACCGATGAACACGGCCTGCGAGCGGCAATGGCCGGGGTCGCTACCGTGTATCATCTGGCCGGCGTGGAACGCCGGGGCGCCTATGCCAGTCTGATGGCTGTCGACATCCAGGGCACCCAGGCGATTGCCCAGGTTGCTGCCGATGCGAAGGTGAAGAGGCTCTTCTTCCTCAGCCACCTCGGAGCGGACCGCGCTTCTGCCTATCCGGTGTTCAAAGCCAAGGCCATCGCTGAAGAGTACGTCCGGCGCAGCGGACTGGGCTACACCATCTTTCGGACGGCCCTGGTTTTCGGTCCCAACGATGGTTTCACCACCGGGCTGGCGCAGCTGCTACACATCCTGCCGTTTTTCTTCCTGGTTCCAGGAGATGGCCGCACCTTGCTTCAGCCGCTATGGGTTGAGGACCTGGCTACCTGCATGGTCTGGGCCCTGGACGACGCCAGCACCCGCAACCAGATATATTCGCTCGGGGGACCGGAATACTTGACCTTCACGGAGATTCTTGAGAAGGTTATGGAGCAGCTCGAGATCGAGCGCAGGCTGGTCTCCGTTCGCCCGCCATACTTGCGAGGTTTTACCGTTTTTCTTGAGAATTTGCTGCCAAATTTCCCGGCCTCAGTTTACTGGTTGGATTATCTGGCAGCCAACCGCACCTGCCCGCTGGACACCATCCCGCGCTTCTTCAATTTGATGCCGGCGCGCTTGTCCCACCGGCTGGCCTATTTGCGGGGCCGGAACTGGCGGCGCATCCTGTTGCGTTCGTTATTGCGCCGCCGGAATTGATGTATTCTATTAATGGAGAAAGTCTGATCCTGATATGAGCGCGTGGACGTTGCGAATTTTGGATACGCATGAGGATTTGGAGGCCGTCGAGGAATTGCAGCGACTCGTCTGGCCGGGCAGCGAAACAGAAGTGGTTCCGGTGCACATGTTGATCGCAGTGGTGCATAATGGAGGCCTGGTTATCGGTGCGTTTAACGATGAGGACCCAGCGGAGCTGCTCGGGTTTGTCTACGGTTTTCCCGGCTTGTATTTCACCCCTGACGGCCCCAGGCCAATGCATTGCTCGCACCAGTTGGGTGTGCATCCCGATTACCGTAACAGCGGCCTGGGCTTCGCCCTCAAGCGCGCCCAATGGCAGATGGTGCGCCACCAGGGTTTGGACCGCGTCACCTGGACCTACGACCCCCTCCTGAGCCGCAACGCTTATCTGAATATTGCCAAGCTGGGCGCCGTGTGCAACACGTACCAGCGGGACGTGTATGGGGATTTGCGCGATGGTCTGAACAGGGGATTGCCCACGGATCGCTTTGTAGTGGATTGGTGGGTGAACACCAAGAGGGTGGAGCGGCGCCTGAGCACCAAGGCCCGCCCGCAGTTGGATCTGGCTCACTTTTTAGCCGCTGGCGCGGAGATCATCAACCCGACCAAAGTGGGGGGAGATGGTTGGCCGAAACCCGTTTCCGCCGCGATTCCTGCACAGCTGGACAGGGGAGAAGGGATGACGCATCAGGATGAGAATGCCCTGTTGCTCGTGGAGATCCCGGCAGATTTTCTGGCGCTTAAGGTCGCCAATCCGGAGCTGGCACTGGACTGGCGCCTGCATTCCCGGCCACTCTTCGAGAATTTATTCGGGCAGGGCTACTTAGTGACCGATTTTGTCCATCTGCCCGGCACCCACCCGCGCAGCTTCTACGTGTTGAGCCACGGAGAGAGCACATTTTAATGAGATTTTGAGGAGAACCGCGTTTGCTTCATGAGATAATTTGTAGGTTCCAATGGAAAAGTATTTTAGCAAACGCTTCAGGATAAAGGCGGTGGGCTCAAAACCCACCGCCTTTATCAAGCTATTCCAGGCCGCATGCTATCACGCTAGCGAGGAAGTAACTACGGAAGCGGGCAGAACCCAGGTGATTCTGGATCGTTCCAACCACTGACCGTATTGTGGAAGGCGTCCAGCGCTGCATCACCACCCGCTACG
>DASQQR010000415.1:0-4961 GCA_035643335.1 Anaerolineales bacterium | reverse complement strand
GGGCGCGCATCTGGGGGCCAATCTCCTCCTCAGGCTGGACCCATTCCTGCAGCCCATAGCGGTAGTATGGATGCCACCAGGGGAAATAGCCGGGCCCGGCCACGCGGGCGGTCTCGCCCGTATCAACGACGATCAGCCCTTTGGGGTGCTCAATGACAAAGGCATAAATCGGCAGCGGCTCGGTCCAGTTCGGGTCGAGCAACATATTCAAGAGCGGATTGCCTGACTGGCGCCCTTCCCGCTGCACCTGTTTGATCGCTACAGTACCTGTTTGAACAACGTGAATTCGCATGTTAAACCTCCTTGGTGATTTGCTTATCGGGGACCAGCCGTCCCCTGAACACCACCAATATAGTCCATGCGAACATCCCGCGCAATAACTTATGTGCCACGCGGAGGTCACTTATGTTCACGGCTGTGTAACTTTTGTGACTCCCCCGTTTCTGACGGGAAAAGGGCCGGATTTGGGGTTGTGAGCGTGCTACGCACGCTCACAACCCCAAATCCGGGTCCCATCCCTCCGAAAGCGGAGGGCCCGCTTTGCTTACAGGTCACGTGACCAGGTTTTGTTGTGCAGCTCGGCTGGCTTGAGTATGACGATCCCGTCAGATGAGGTAGAGATGATGCCTTCGACCCGCAGCTCTCGAACGATCCGCGCGACGACGGGGCGAACAGACCCGACGGCATCGGCCAACTCTTGCTGGGTCACCCTTACCACCAGACCCTGGCCCTGCTGGCGGGATGCAGCCAGGTCCAGTAAGTGTCGTGCGATCCGTTGCTGCAGCGAGCCAAAGGTGTTACCGGCGAGAGCCTCAAGCGTATCATAAAGCCGGCGGGTGACTTCCTGTGCCATCAGCCATCCCACCTCAGGTTCCGTCTGTCCGCTCACTTGCAGCCTGCGGACGTTGAGCATTAAGAGGGTCGCGTCGGTCAGAATCTGTACACTTACAGGCGCCGGCCCACCGACGATGGCGGCAATTCCCAATAGCTCGCCTGTTCGGGCGTAGCGCACCGTGATCTGCCGGCCATCGGGAGAGGTCATATAGACGCGGATGAGCCCGGTGATCACGAGGCCGCAGCGCGGCTCATCTTCTTCGTAATACAGGGTCGTCCCGGCAGGGAGATCCAAAGGAATAGCGTCCCGCGTGAGGGTTTGGCGCAATTTGGGTGGAAATGCGGCGAGCAAGCTTTTGGCAAGGGCTTCATCAATGGAAGTTGCGGAGGATTTGTCCTGGCTGGTCATGGCATCCTTTTCCTCGTCTGGCATCTTCGGTCCACGGTGACAGAATTATAGATCACGTTGCATTCGATTATAATTTGGTAGGAAAGTGGAATGACTTCTTCACCGATTGAGATCCAAGCTGCCAGTGCCCGGGATGTACACATCACGGATAATGCGCTCAACGTCGAGCTGGACGATGGGCGGAGCATCTCGGTCCCGCTGGCATGGTATCCTCGCTTGCTTCACGGGCAGAAATCGGAACGTGCAAATTGGCGTCTGATTGGCCGAGGTGAGGGTATTCACTGGCCAGAACTTGATGAAGACATCAAGGTCGAACAATTGCTGCTGGGCAGAGCATCGGGGGAAAGCCAAAAGTCATTGCAGCAATGGCTTAAGGCTCACTCTGAATAGAGATTTCTGGCGGTTCGTTCTCACACAAACGTTTGTTTATATTCGGCCAGCAGTTCTTCTTCAAAGCGCTTTATCTGTTCTTCCAGGTCATCAAAAAAATCAAAATAGCGGCCGAAGCGCTCGCTCCAGGCTTCAGAACCGGAGGCCTGGCGATCTATTTTGAAAAAGTAATTCTCGAACTCGTTAAAGATCTCAAGCGATTTATTATAGGTGTTGGGAGGTAACCAGGCCTGTAATTTCATGGGAGGATCTTTTATCCCGGGGTGGCCGATCAGACTGGGCCATTGGGACCGGAATGCATCTTCGTTAATCATGCCGCGCATATAGGATTCGGTCAGCAGCCGGGCCCGCATGACCGCCATTCGAAAAGGATCAAACCACTCTAATGCGGAAGCCAAAGCTTGCCGGCGTTCCACCAGCAGTCGATCATTTCTATCTTGATTCCACTGCCGGGTGGCTGACGTTCGAACGCTCAGAAAAGCTATCGTCCCGCCAACCAGGGTTCCAAGTAAGCCGCTGATGAGTGGCACAAGGATATCCAAAGCATATCTGGAGATTAGATAATTTCCGATTTGAATCCATTCCTGGTTCATGTCGATAGCCACCATCCTTTCATGGAGAGTCTACCAGCAATTGGGTTCATGGCAGCTTACTCTTCTGTGTGTAACGCGGCCTGGCGAGGTACCTCTTTAAAAATACCTCGCCGCAACTGCGATTGGCCTCCACGCCATGCTATAATCTCCCCAGGTATTTTTCCCATAAAAGACTGGAAGTGACGGATAGGAGACTTCTTCATGAGTTATCAAAGCATTGACGTCCCCAAGCAGGGGGAGAAAATCGGGGTCGAGAATGGGGAGCTCCAGGTTCCGGACCAGGTCATCCTGCCGTTTATCGAGGGAGATGGCACCGGGCCGGATATCTGGCGAGCCTCGCAGCGGGTCTTCGACGCGGCGGTTGAAAAAGCCTACGGGGGCAAGCGCACGGTGGCCTGGATGGAACTGTACGCAGGCGGAAAAGCCTACGACAGGTTCGGCTCCTGGCTGCCGGAAGAGACCGTAGAGGCCTTCGGCGAATTTCTGGTGGGCATCAAGGGGCCACTGACCACACCGGTGGGAGGCGGTATCCGTTCCCTGAACGTGGCCTTACGCAAGGCCCTGGACCTGTACGTCTGCCTGCGCCCGGTGCGCTATTACGCCGGGGTACCCTCGCCAGTCAAGCACCCGGAACACGTCGACATGCTCGTGTTCCGGGAAAATACGGAAGATATCTACGCCGGCATCGAGTTTGAAAATGGGACACCGGAAAGCAGAGAGTTCAAGAAATTATTGAAAGAGCACTTCCCCGAAGAATACGCCAAAATGCGTTTTCCGGAATCGAGCGGTATCGGGATCAAGCCGGTCTCGGAAGAAGGCAGCAAGCGCCTGGTACGCGCCGCCATCCGCTATGCCCTGGATAACGGCCGCAAGAGTGTCTCTCTGGTGCACAAGGGCAACATCATGAAATACACCGAGGGCGCTTTCCGCGGCTGGGGGTACGAGGTCGCCGAAGGGGAGTTCGGCGAGCGGGTTTATACCTGGGCGCAATGGGAGCGCTCGAAGAAGGCGAAGGGAGAGAAGGGCGCCAACGCCGAGCAGAAGGAAGCCCTGGCGGCGGGCAAATTGCTGGTCAAGGACGTGATCGCGGACATCGTCTTCCAGCAGACCATCACGCGCGCCCAGGAGTTCGACGTGCTGGCCACCATGAACTTGAACGGGGATTACCTCTCGGATGCCCTGGCGGCCCAGGTGGGTGGGATCGGGATAGCACCGGGTGGCAACATCAATTACGAAAAGGGGCACGCCATTTTTGAGGCCACCCACGGCACAGCGCCCAAATACGCGGATAAAGATATGGTCAATCCCGGATCGGTGATCCTGTCCGGCGAGATGATGTTCAAGTACCTGGGCTGGGATGAGGCAGCCCAATTAATCGTCAAGGGTTTGGAAGGCGCCATCAGCGCTAAGACGGTGACGTATGATTTCCACCGCCTGATGGAAGGCGCGGTGAAATTGAGCACCTCCGAATTCGGTGAAGCCATCGTCCAGCACATGGACGACTGAAGAAGGAGAAAGGTAGATGGAAACGTTGCAGACAAATATAACTGGCCTGGTTGGTTACCGTGGCAGGGAAGGGCAGATCAGCTTCATCCTGCACCGGCTGACGGGCCTGGGAACGCTCTTGTTCCTGAGCCTCCATATTCTGGATACGGCCACGGTTTATTTTTTCCCCTCGCTGTACGCGCATGCGATTGGGCTATACCGCACGACGCCGTTGATGATTGGTGAGATCATCCTGGTTTTCTGCGTGATTTACCATGGCATTAACGGGCTGCGCATCGCCATTTTCGACCTGTTTCTGACCGAGATGTGGAATATTGAAATCCAACGCAAAGCTGCCAGCTGGACTCTGGCAGCTGCGGTCGTGCTTTGGCTGCCGGCTGCCGTTTGGATGGGGCGGGCCATACTGGTCTACAATTTCGGCTTGTAGGGCAAAGGAGGTATTAATAATGGCCACTCGAACCGAACAACTCGCGGTCCCGCAGACTTACGACACGATCGCCTGGACATGGATGCGCTATAGCGGCTTGCTGCTCATCCCGTTAGCCTGGATCCACGTTGCTTTGCAGGATGTGATCGTGGGCGTACACGCCATCGATCTCAATTACGTCCAGTACCGCTGGAGCTTTATTGGCTGGCGCATCTATGACTTCGCCCTGCTTGCGTTTGCGTTCGCGCATGGGGTGAACGGGCTGCGTCAGGTGCTGGTCGATTACGTGCGCGGCGAGCAGAACCGCCGGCTGCTCTCATGGGCTTTGTTGGTATTCTGGCTGGTGCTGTCTATTATCGGAGCGATCGCCATCATCGGCGGAGTGCGGGCCGAACTCGGCTGAGTCAATCAAATACTTGATCTCCCTCATCCTCTCGCCCCTGGCGGGCCCCGCCCATCAAATCCCCGCTGTACTCGAAGGGTTGTTTTTCCCGCTTGGCCCTCAAATCGCAAAGAATGCGGGCGCGTTTTTGCCAAAGTTCGGCCTCGATTTCCACCGCCTCCAGGCCCATATCGATGGCCCGGCCGATCACGGAGGAGATGCTTCGGCCCTCCCGTCGGGCGATCTCTTCCAACTTACGTCGCTGTTCTGGCTTTAGCAGGACTCGAGTGTGATACATCCGTTCGCTCACGGCTCACCTCCGCCGCTATTATACCGATATGCACCGCTGATACCGTTCGAAAACGTAGCGTTGCCCGTTAGGGCGTAGGGGCTGCAGTGCCCGTCACCTGAGGGCTGGCC
>DASQQR010000414.1:0-3844 GCA_035643335.1 Anaerolineales bacterium | reverse complement strand
CCACGTTTTCTAAGCGAATCCCGGCCAACATCCCAGTTTCACTTGCTGCGAAGGAGGTATTAAGAGGGCTTGAGGGGGTAATGGCGAATCCTGGAGGAAAAGCCAGTGGCTGATTGAATTCACCCTGACTAGTCTGGATTTGCAGATCAATAGGCCCGGGAAGATTTTGATAAATCCACCTGGAGGCCGCAATCCGAGTGATCGGACGGACATAAATGCTGGAGAATCCAAGAGCATAGGCCCCAGTGATAAGCAGAACCAAGCTGCCAACGAGCGCCGCGGATATCTTTTGTAGATTAGACCCTAAACCCCCAGGTATACGAGCGTTGCCCCTGTCCCACAGGTGGACAACCACCCACGCTCCGAAAATTGCCAGCGTGGGATAGACCAGCAATTGGTACCGCATGGTCGGGTTGTTAGGCAAGGATTGCCAGACGAAGTAGAAACCAGTCCAGCCCCACAGGAGTAGGTGATGCTGCCACTCACTTTCATCCTTACGCCAGCTGTCCAGTATGCGCCAACCCGCCCAGAGAAAACCAGCCCAAACCAGCAATCCCAAGGGTAAGCCTAATCCCCAAAGGACCATGTTCTGCCAGGCGAACCAGACAGGCCGGTCTACCCATTGGACATTGGGGGGAAAACCAATGTCTCCGCTCACCAAATCACGCAGGGTGCGCAAATTGTCCAGCCACTGCGGATTGGGACGCAACCCAAAGAAACTGGGCCCCGCGAAGGCGTAGGGTTGAAAAATCCGGAAAACCAAGAAACTAACTACAGCCGCCAATGCCAAGTAGGCAGCCACCACTCGTACCTGTGCTTTCTGCTCCTCGGGTGGATATCTGTATAGACGGATCAGCAGCGCGACCGGTAACAGGAACGCCAACGGGGCTGCATTGATCTTGGAGGCCATGGCCAGGCCCAATGCCAGGCCGAAGCCGAGGCTGAGCGGGGCGAGAGGCATATGGCGTAATACGTAATGCGTAAGGCCTGAGGCTCGAGGGGTGGATTGGGATGCGGAATGCGTAATGCGTAATTCGTAATGCGTAATTCGTGATGCGTGATGCGTAGTCGGTGCTGCCTCCTGCGTTGAGGCGGTGGGCTCTCCTACATTCTGCATGAGGACCGCTTCCCTAATCCGCATTTTCTCTTCACTTTCCCCTGTTTTTTCATCAGCCATTCTTACGACGAAATAAATCGTCAGCATGGAGAAGAAGGCGGTGAAGGTGTCCATGGTGAAGAAATGGGATTGTTGAATTTGGAGCACAGCGAAAGCAGAGAAAGCCGCGGCCAAAACTCCCACTCGGCGGTCGTATAAGCGCCTGGCGATCAAATAAACTAAGATGAGGGTGGACACATCAAATAGTGCAGAGAGTGACCGGCCTACATTGGTCATTTCGTTCAGCCCCGAGTGCCCGTAAATCCATTGGACCACATAGCGGGTCAGGAACATCGGCAAGGTACCGTAAACATACAAATCATGTCCCACGTTATTCGGATTCAAAGTGGAAACCGCCGTATTCCAGTATTCGGACAGGCTCTGCACTGGCGATATAGAAGAACCAACCATGACCAGGAAGCGCTCATCGGGGTGTAAGTACTGATACTCACCCCAAAAAAGACCGCGTACGCGCAGGTAAGCCCCTGCTGCCAGCACAGCCACCATCAAGATTGTGAATATAGGGCGCCGATTATTTCGTTGCCGGCGGTCAGCAGTCTTTTCTGTGTTCATGGAGGAACGGAACCTAGCAGTAATATTCTCATCAGGTTCGGTGTTAGGCGAAAAGTTTGATGGACGGGTACCACCCTTGTCATGGCATCTACTGCCCAGGCGAAGTTGCTTCGGGAGGCACGAAAAACATCATGAAATCCTTGGTCTCCACCTTAGAAGGATATCTAGTCAGCGTTCCCTGCGGGTAAAACTGTTGCAGCGCGGCGATATCCACGCCATCCTCGGGCTTGAGCAAGAACAATTTGGCCCGGGGATCATTTAGTGTCTGCTGGAAATCATCGGGCCAAAGGGCAAAATCCTTGATCGGATAACCCGCGTTAATTCCAACCAGGCGGGTATCCACCCAATAAGGATAAGGCACCACCCAGGCAGTCTCTGAGGTCCCCACCGAATCAGCAAATGAGCGAATTACCTGCCCCAGTTCGGTCGTATTCCAGGATGAGAATAAGAACTGCCGGTAATATTGGTGAAAGACAAGGTCGAAATTTTGGGCCGAGGACCAGACCAAGAGCAGGATCGCCAATCCGCCCGCAATTCGCGGGCCCCAAAAGCTTTTCAGTTGATCCGCCAGGCTACCCAGCAAACTATCCAGGCTATAGGCAACCATGACAAAAACTGGAACGATGGCGCCACCGGTTCGGTTGAGGGACGGGTTTTCATTAGGAAAAGCCAGAGAGAGGATAGAAGGCATCATCAACAACGGCACAGATATCAATAAGAACAGATCAGACCAGCTTCTGTTTCTCAAATAGCGGATCGAAATCAGAATCGTTCCGATGAAGAGGAGAGCAGCCGATACCACATCCAGCGCGGGCCGATATACAACTGAATGCACCCAGGTTTCGCCATCCGACCAGAAGAACATAATCAAAGCGTTCCACAAGTTCTTCAAGAAGATCTGCCCTGCGGGACCAGGCAGAGGTCGCTCCAGGGACCCCATTCTGGTCATCGTACGATAATTGAAAATTCCGGGGTTCTCCAAAGCATATCTGCCCAAAGGCAAGAAAACCACCAAAGATACCAGAGCAACAATTAACAGGTACCAGACGGCCTGTCGCCGCAGCCCACTGGATTGCCGGTGAGCCAAGTAAACCAGAATCGCTGCCACGACCACGAATGGCAGAAACCGGGTAGGACTATATCCATGCAACCCGAGCCCCAATGCCAGTCCGGCAAGAATAAAGTCGTTGCGGTTTGAGGTCCGCAAGCCTCTATACACAAAGTAAAGCACCGGAGCTGCAAATAATGGGTACAGCGGAAACCTCAATCCTACCCTAGAGATTACGTTGGGCCAATACGCGATCCCGGCAAAGACCATCGCGAGTAACCCGGTGCGTCGATTGGCTACCTCTTTGCCGAACAAGTAAACGAAGGGGAGTGTCAACAATCCAGCTAGAGCCGTACCAATCTTCAAGCTGATAAAGGTTAGCCCTGTCCCCAGATATCTGGCAATTCCCGCGGTCAAGTACATTTGAATGGCTTCTCGACCTGTGTTGCGGGGAAAGAATATGCGCGTCTGACCTGCCAACACATCCTGGACATCCAACAGCTTCTCTGCGTGATCGCTAAACATCTCCGGAGGAACTTGAGCTAAATGGTAGAGCCGGAAGAATATCGCCAGCGCAGCTCCAGCGAGGACCAGCAGGCTCCAGCGGGAGACAGTAATTTTCCAGAAGGGCTGGGATAAGAATTCCCGCAATTTGAACAGCCAGCCACCGCTTTGCTCGCTTGGCAGCCACAAAGCATAAATCAATGCCGCCAACCCAGACAGCCACAGAGTAAGGTTGAATCCGGTGAAGCGATTACCTCCAAAGGATAGAAAGGCCAATATCGACAGCACCGCACTTATTACAAAGGCGTAACCCTTTACGGTGAGCGGGTCGGCTCGCCGATTGCCTTCAGGAAATGCGAGAATGACCCACTCGTCTCGCCAGATTGCCCAAAGCAACCAAATTGCAGCTAAAATATAGAAAATTATTCCCTGTGCAATGGCCTGATTTGGAGGCTCCAATGCCCGCTGAGCGACCAGAGCCACCCCCAAGGCAACTAGCGAACGCCAAGGCCAAATGACTGTGCGAGCATCTGGGGCTGCCACAAATCGTTCTTGAGCCTCTC
>DASQQR010000413.1:0-2069 GCA_035643335.1 Anaerolineales bacterium | reverse complement strand
AAGGATCTGGGTACAGCTCAATGCCTATGATGACTTGGGCAGAGCCTCCGGATGATCTTTCCCTTTCAGATATCGAGATCCATATCTGGCGGGCAAACTTGGATTTGCCTGGCGACCAGGTACAGCAACTACAAAGCTGGCTCTCGGATGATGAGATAAAAAGAGCCGACCGCTTTTATTTCCAAAGAGACCGGAATAGATTTATCGTTGCCAGAGGGCGTTTACGAGAAATTCTCAGCCGTTATACTCAGCAGGAACCGGGCGAGCTAACGTTTCGATATAACCAACATGGAAAGCCAGCGCTTGATCACACAATCCGAAGGGATCGAGTTGAATTTAATCTCTCTCATTCTCAGGATCTGGCTCTGATTGCAGTCACAAGAATCAGCGAAGTGGGGATAGACGTGGAAAGCGTACTGCTAAATTTTACGGGTGAGGAAATCGCCAGTAGATTCTTTTCACCCCACGAGGTGCAGGCGATCCGGACCCTGCCGCCGGAGATTCGCCAGGAAGCGTTTTTCTCTTGCTGGACACGAAAGGAATCGTATATCAAGGCGCGTGGGAAAGGCCTCGCCATCCCGCTGGATGATTTTGATGTTTCGGTAAGTCCGGGCGAGCCCGCCAGGTTGGTAGCCAACCGCGCTGACCCGGACGAGGTGGCTCGCTGGTGCATGTACCGTTTGGAACCAGGTCCAGGCTATGTGGGGGCAATCACCATTGCGACCGGTGAATGGGATCTGAAATATTGGAATTGGAAATGGAAAAGAACTGTTAGCCCGTGAAGATTTTGTCTTTGAGTGATGTCGTCCTGAATTCGATCTACAATCCGCAAATCACCCTTCGATTTTCCGATGTCAATCTCATCCTTGGTTGTGGGGATTTACCTTATTATTACCTGGATTACGTTGCCAGCAAGCTGGATGTGCCGCTTTACTTCGTCCGGGGCAACCACGGCAATCCGTTCGAGTATTCGGAGGCAGGGAAATATACCGGACCGGCTGGCGGCGTGGACCTGCATCGAAAGGTAGTTTGTGAACAGGGTTTTCTCATTGCCGGAATTGAGGGCAGCGTGCGATACAGAAGCGGACCTTACCAATATTCGCAGACCGAAATGTGGCTTCATGTGCTCAGGCTGGTTCCCACTTTTCTTTTAAACCATGCCCGCTATGGGCGTTTTCTCGATATCTTTGTCAGTCATTCGCCTCCCTGGGGAATTCAAGACAGGCCTGACTTACCCCACCAGGGAATTAAGGCTTTTCTATGGTTGCTTAAGGTATTCAAACCTGCTTATCATTTTCATGGTCACATCCACGTTTATAAGCCGGAAGATGAAGTAGAAACCAGATACGGTCAAACATTGGTAATCAATGCTTATGGATATGCCGAAATCGATGTGGAAACCGGCCCGATCGGCGCGAGGCCGCTCGGTTTTTTAGTCCGGCAGGATTGTCTGATCGAGCCCAGCCATCAAGAGGATATGCTCAAATAAGCGAGAAGGAACTTCATCGGCAAATCAGGCTCGGGATTGGAGATTCTCTCAATATCTGGTCCACGGTACTGCCCAGCACGACTTCTAAAACCGGTACCGCCGTATAACCGCCCATGATAATCAGGTCTGAGGAGGTCGATTGGGCGGTCTCCAATATGGAGGCAGTCACATTAACTGCTCTGCTTAAAATATAAGCTGCTTCAACGCTATAATCCTGCAGGTATCTCCTTGCACGATTCAGCGTGTTTTCACCAGTACTCCCATGTTCTACCACTGTTAAAATTGTCAAGGGAACTCCCCACTTTGAAGCGATATAGGCGGCAACGAATAGGGCTTCCTCGGACTTTAGACTGCCATCATAAGCTAACAGAGGTTTGTTGATCGGCGTGGCATTTTGCGGAACAGCTAAAATTGGGCGTGGGCAGCTGCGGATCAGGTAGCTTAAACCGGAACTTAGCCTCGAGATCGGTTTCGGAGATGGGGGATGCGCCAAATTCAAGACCACGATATCCGCAAAGCGAGACCGAGAGCAAATCTGCTGTGCGACGACACCATCTGAAAATATCAGCTGTCCTGGTAA
>DASQQR010000412.1:0-4710 GCA_035643335.1 Anaerolineales bacterium | reverse complement strand
GGCGCCGCCACTCATGCTGCCCTGCTGCCCACCAATAAGGTGTTCGCCTACGGCGGCTCATCCCTGGATCCCGACGCTTTCGATGATCCGCCACCCGCGGAAATCCTCGATCTCGACACGCTGCAGACGCGCACCATATCGATGCAAGGCGTCGACTGCGACCTGTGGTGTGGAGGCCACACCTTTCTAAATGATGGCAGGCTTTTATTCGTTGGAGGCACCAGCTGCTACCCTCCGGCCCCCGATCCATTTTACGGCGGTCAAAAACAGGCTTACACCTTCGACCCTTTTTCCGAATCGTGGACCCGTCTACCCGACATGGGGGCCGGCCGCTGGTACCCGACCCTGATCAGGCTGGAAGATGATGCTGTGCTTACGCTCTCGGGATTGCGCTATCGCGGCCCCGATGAACAGGTCGAGCAGAAGAATATCCTGGGACGCATATACGAGATCGTCTTCAAAATGAAAGACCGCATTGTTGACTTTCACGAGATTTACCGCCCAGATACGCAGAAATGGGAGCGCACAGGAGAGACGACCCTGCTGCCACTCTATCCCCGGCTGCACCTGCTGCCCGGTGGCGACGTTTACTATTCTGGAGTATTCAACACCCACTACTTTACCCCTGGGCGCTTTCCTTCTGCGCGCTGGCGCCCGGAGTCCGCTCAATGGTCACAGCAGGGCGGACCGCACTTCAATAAAAACCGGGAGGAAGGCATTTCAATGCTGCTGGCACTGCGTCCTCCGGATTATTGTCCCCAGGTTTTGATTGCCGGTGGTGGGCACCACAACCTGGGAAGGGCGATTCAAAGCATCCTGCACGGCATCGGGAAGGGCGGGTGGGCTGAGAAGTTCAATTTTCTCACCACTGTCCTGGATAGTGTTGAAATCATCGATCTTTGCAGCCCCGATCCACGCTGGCAGCGCAGGAGCAGCATGCATTACCGCCGTATTCACGCCAACGGCCTTCTTCTGCCGGATGGAAAGGTATGTGTTGTCGGCGGCATGACCAGCCATGCCCATGCCGCCGGGGATTTGCCGGTTCTACCCGCGGAGATGTACGATCCCAAGAGCGACCAATGGACCCTGATGGCGAAGCCCCAGAGACCGCGCGTATATCACTCGACGGCCCTGCTCCTGCCCGACGCGCGCGTGGTCTCCATGGGCGGCAACCCGCAAGCCCGCGTGATCGAGCCCAGCATCGAAATCTTCTCACCTCCATACCTATTTCGAGGGGAGCGCCCCGTCATTTTGGACCATCCCGAGCAAATTGCCTACGCCGAACCTTTCGATCTAAGGGTAGACAACTCCAGGCAAATATCTCAAGTGGTGCTTATGCGCCCGGAGGTGCTCACCCACGTCACCAACACCGATCAAAGGCTGTTAGAACTCGAGTATAAAATCGTAAGTGGGGAGAAGCTGCAAGTGCATGGACCGCTGAACCGGACGCACATGCCGCGGGGATACTGCATGATTTTCGTTCTGAACAATGAAGGCATTCCCTCAAAAGGGAAATTCCTCAAGGTTGGGTAATCTGTTTGCATCGTCCATCGTCAATCGTCCACGGTCGATTCTCAACTTTCAAACGTTCAGACCTTCAAACGGCTCCGGCCTTGAAGCGCAGAAAGAGTTAAGGTAGACTCTTCCCAACATATCCCGTTTCGGAGTGTGCTATGGCCAAATTCCCTGAGCCCGAATGGTTGCAGGCTTTAATGGATAAACTTAACAGCGATGAGCAGTATTCTCAAGTGGCGCGCAACTGGGAGGGCGATTTTTATTTTGTCATCGAACCGGATGGCGCTCTCATGGAGCAGGTCATCTTCTACTTTGATTTGTGGCACGGCAAGTGCAATGACGGCTTCGTGGTCGCCGATGTGGGGGTAAAAGATCCGGCTTTTGTGTTATCCGCCCCTTATGCCAATTACAAGCGCATCCTCCTGGGAGAATTGCACCCCATGCAGGCCCTGATGACCCGTAAGCTGCACGTGAAAGGCAATATGTCCGTCCTGGTGCGCAATGTCCCCACCGTGCTGGATTTTGTGCGCTGCGCCCGCGAGGTCACCGACAGTTTCGCCGCTTAGGCTTGCGCGCCACCAGCCTGGCTACCCCCCGGTCGGGATGCGCCGCGCTTTGAGGGGTGCGCTCTTCTTCCCAGTGCAGGATCTCGAAATCTTGAAAAGCGGTCCGCAGTTCCCCCGGATCCAGATAGTAATCCGGCCGCGCAGTGCTGGCTGCGATTTGGACGAAAGTCTCGAAGAATAACAATCCCCCGGGCTTTAGAGCCTTCCGGTAAACAATAAAGGTGGCCCGCTCCAGAAAGTGGGAGTTGACGATCACGTCGAAGTGATTGGCGGGCAACCAGGGATCGGCCAGGTCGTACACCGCCGCATACAGCGGCAGGCCATGCGAACGGGCTCGCCGGGTCGCCAGCCTCAACGCCGTTTCGGAGATGTCCAGCGCGATCACCCGCAGACCGCGTTGCGCCAGGAAAAAGCCGTTGTTCGCCACGCCAGCCGCCGCGTCCAGCGCCAGCCCCTGGTCCGGCAGTAGACGGGCGTAATCCCGCAGGATCTGGCGCGGCTGTCGTTCCAGCCACTCCTCACCTTCTTCGCTATAGCGGGAATTCCAGCGTTCTGCATCTTGATGAGACATGGGGGTGGAACTTCAAACTCAGCGTCTTACCACCGGACAATTTCCGGCCCAGGCAGTTCGCTGGTTGAGCGGTGCCCTGAGCCCGGTCGAAGGGTAGGCGGTTCCTGCAACGTATCGAAACCTGGAACTGCCACCAAACGGGTTTCGATACGGCATAAGAATGCCTACTCAACCGTCATTCTGGTTTTCGTTCTAGAATCACCGTGGCCAGAATCAGCATTTTCTGTGAAGCCTCAAAATCCACTTCACATAAGCGGCGCGGGTTCTTTCTGTGAACTTCCTGAAGTATACCCGAAGGAGTCGATCACTTGCTGCTTGATGTGGTGGAAAATTGCGCTCAGTGGCAGGTGGTTGGGACACGCTTGCTCGCACATCCCGCACCCTGCGCAAGATGCCATCCACCGCTGGATGTCTGCGTGCAAATACCGGCCCTCCGCGTCCCGGCGCGGGGTTATCACCGCGCAGATCGGGCAGTTGTCCATGCATTCCTGGCATCCATCGCAGGTCTCAAATTGGTTTACCAGGGCACTGACATTTTTGGGCAGGGTCTCGGATAGTCCCTGAATAATCCGCTCCCGTGTGCGGTGGTTCCTTTCCACCACCCTCGCCACGGTGCGTTCGTGCTGCTTTACCAGCGCCAGGTCAGCCTCGCCATCGGTGATGGCGTCCAGGTGCAGCCAATCGGCTGTGATCGGGTCGCGGGCCTCCACCAGCAGGTGCCGCCGGGCTGGCAATCCCAAAACGCTGATATTGAGATGAGCACCGTGCGCCTTCGGAGATATGCACATCTGGCAGGCAGAGCGATAGCGATAAGCCGCGATCCCGCCCAGGCGGGCGAATTGCAGGCCTTCCTGGGCCAGTTGGTGAGACGAGCCTTTGCGCGCCGCCCTCCACTGGTATTCTTCCGCCGGGTAGGTGCCCAGGCAGTCCACACAGATCGTCAGCAGCCGGTCGAGCGCCAGCGAGTCGTGTTTGACCATTTCGATCAAGGCGCGCATCTCGCAGGGGCGCAGCAACGCTCCCAGGTGCAGGTCGGGGTTGGCCTCCAGCAAGTGCGGGAAGATTCTGGCCGCGTTCATCTTCATCAGCGGTTTGAACGGGTTGACCCGCTGCAGGTCTTCCGGATCGCCCAGGATTCGCACGCTGGTGTCTGCCTCGTGCGAGTTGATCAGCGGCACCACCACGCCGTCCAGCTCCGCACTAAGCCACACCGTCTTGACGAACTCTCTCACCGTGCCAATCGGATCTCCGTGGGTTTCAAGCATCCATTGTGTTTTCATCACCATGCCTCCTCTGCCGCTCCAAAATCTCCGCGATATCCATCACCTGGATTTGATCCGCCAGGCCCTTAGACCGGATCGCGTCGTCGAACATCAACAGGCAGTACGGACACGCCGTGGCGACCACATCCGCTTTCGCTTTCAGCGCATCCTCGAGGCGGCGATGGTTGATCCGGGTTTCCGCATCCGTCTCCAACCACATTTGCCCGCCACCGCCGCCGCAGCAGAAGCTGTTTTCGCCCCGCCGGCCCATCTCCACCCGCTCCACGTGGGCGCCATCCAGCAACTGGCGGGGGGCCGAGTAGATCTGGTTGTAGCGGCCCAGGTAGCAGGAGTCGTGGTAGGTCAACCGCCCCTTTAACCCGGTGCCGTTGGGGCTGCTGGCATCCAGGCCGGGCAGGCCTGCCAGGAATTCCGTGTAATGTTGCACCTTGAAGTTCCCCCCCATTTGCGGATATTCCTCCTTCAATGTGTTGAAACAATGCGGGCATTGCGTAACGATGCGCTTGAACTTGACCTTGGAAAAGGTCTCGATGTTTTGTTCCGCCAGCATCTGGAACAGATACTCGTGACCCAGACGTCGGGCCGTCTCGCCGCAGCACATTTCGTCCAATCCCAGTATGGCGAAATCTACGCTCGCCTGCTTCAACAACTGCACGAAGGCTCGCGCCACCTTCTTGTTGCGCTCATCGTAGGCGAAGGCGCAGCCCAGGAAAAGCAGCACGTCCGTTTCCTCCCCCGGGGCCAACTCGCGCACCTCCAGGCCTTCTGCCCAGGC
>DASQQR010000411.1:0-4073 GCA_035643335.1 Anaerolineales bacterium | reverse complement strand
CACCCGAGACTTGCGGGTACCCGAATCCCCGGTGAAGACCCTGAGCGAACTGCGTCCAGGCCAGCGCGCCGTGGTCAATCGGGTCCGGGACACCGATCCCGACCTGCTGCGTTATTTGAGCGATTTAGGCTTGGTCCCGGGTGCTAAAGTCACTGTTCTGGATTTTTCCCCCTTCGACAACAACCTGCGTTTGCGCGTAGCAGATCAAGACAAGGCCGTCGTGCTCGGACCCAGCGTCACCAGCCAGGTTTTCGTCGAAACCAATTAATTCTCTTCGCCTCCCAACAGGACCCCTTTCTGAACTCCCCCAAATTTTGTTGGCTTTTTAGACTGGCTCGGCCTCCGGCTCCATCTCATACAAAAATTCGGGCGCAAAGTCGGCACCGTTGGGCCAGGAAATCGTCTCGTCGCCTGCTTCGATGCGCACGCGTGCAAATGCATCCGGATCTCGTAGAGGCTCAAACACTGGCCCATACAACCAATCACGCAAATTGACGCGTTTGCGCGTACCGTCACTGAAAGTCAGCAACAGCGAGTACGTATCTACCAATTCAAAATCTGTGATTCGTATCATCAGTCTCAATCCAATGGTTCTATCTGTAGCAAGGGTTGGTGTCCTCTAGCAAGCTCCCAATTGGCACGCAGCTCAGACTGGTGGATGGCTGCCCATTCAAACACCTTTGCCCGGATGCTCCTCGGCAACGTGCCGGCCAGGATGGTGATGGGATCGATGCCCACCTTCGCAAACTCTTCACTGTAAGCCACGTGGAAATGCGCCGGGGGATGATCGTCGTAATACATACGAATGGCGATTCCATCAAAAAAGCAGATTGTGGGCACGTGAACATTATACCTCAACAAAAAAATGGATCTAATCTGATCTGCCGCCCTACAAATGCGCAACCCCCGGAAGATTCGATCTTTACAAATCTGATTTCCATGATATAATAAGTTGAAATTTAGCCTAATCTAAATTATTATTTTACTATCGGATGATATATCGGAGAGATTTCCTATGCCGGATCCTTTGATCGTTTTATTTGCTGCCGCCTTGCTCATTACCATTGTAGCCTTGCTCTTTTTCCCGGACCGCGGACTCCTCCCTCGCTGGCAGCGCGCCCGGCGTATGAGTGAACGTGTGCTCACCGAGGACGCCTTAAAACACATTCATCGCTTTGAAACCCATGATCTGCAGCCGACTTTGCAGAGCATTGCCGGCGCGCTCGATATTTCCGTGAACCGGGCTGCGCAAATTCTGAACGATTTGGAGGCTCGCGAATTGGTGCAAATACTTGCTGGAGAGTTCGGGCTTACGCCAGCCGGGCGTGATTATGCTTTGCGCATAATCCGCGCCCACCGCTTGTGGGAACGTTATCTGGCCGAAGAAACCGGCTTCGCCGAGGCCGAGTGGCATGGCCAGGCTGAACACCATGAGCATTACCTGTCAGAAGACCAGGCCAATGCCCTTTCCCTGCAGCTCGGCAACCCGGCTTACGATCCACATGGCGACCCGATCCCCACTGCAGCTGGCGATTTGCAGCCCCATGGCGGCAAGCCTCTCACGGCCATGGACGTGGATGTCCCCCTGCGCATCGTCCACATCGAGGACGAACCGGACGTAGTTTATGCCCAATTGGTTGCCGAAGGCTTGCACCCTGGAATGGAAGCCCGCCTGACCGAAATCTCGCCCCAGCGGGTACGTTTCTGGGCCGGCGATGATGAGCATGTTTTAGCTCCGGTAGTGGCCGCCAATATTTCTGTTTGTCCTTTGCCTGAACCTGAAAAGGTCGAGCCGAGCCCTGGTGAGCGCCTGTCCAGCCTGAAACCGGGGGAAGCCGGACGAGTTTTGAACATCTCTCCCACCTCGCGCGGGGCGGAACGCCGCCGCTTGATGGATCTGGGTATTGTCCCTGGCACGGTCATCGCGGCTGAATTCTTGAGCCCTTCCGGTGATCCCATGGCTTATCGGGTTCGAGGCGCTTTGATTGCCTTACGCCAGGAGCAGGCGGATTTGATTAATATCGCTTCGCTTGAGGAGGTAACCGCATGACTGAAGAACTGCAAAGACCTGACCCCGCAGCCTGTGCTTCCTGCGCCTTCCACAACGCTGCCAATCTAAAGAAACTGGGCGTTGAGATGGATAAGTGGGATTATGTCGTTGCCCTTGCGGGAAACCCGAACACCGGAAAAAGCACGGTTTTCAATGCCCTCACCGGTCTGAGGCAGCATACCGGCAACTGGCCGGGGAAAACCGTCAGTCGGGCGGAAGGCGGTTTGGATTACGGAGATCACCGCTACAAATTGGTGGATCTTCCCGGCACCTATTCGCTATTATCCACCTCCTATGATGAACAAATCGCCCGGGATTTTATTCTCTTTGGGCAGCCGGACGTCACCATTGTGGTCGTGGATGCCACCCGTCTGGAACGCAATTTGAACTTGGCTCTGCAAGTGATGGAGATCACTGACCGCGTGGTGGTGTGCTTGAACCTGATCGATGAAGCCCGCCGTCATAAGTTGCAGGTCGATGAGCGCCGCTTGGCTCGCGATCTGGGCGTGCCTGTCATCCCGACCGCTGCCAGATCTGGGCAGGGTCTTTCGGATCTGCTCCAGGCGGTCAGCGAGGTGGCCACTGGCAAGACGATCTGCCGGCCGCATCGATTGAAAAGCGCATCGCCCGCCCTCAAAGGTGCCGTCTCCCAATTGATAGCGCAGATTGAAACCCTTCACCCCGGCTTGCCTAATGCCCGTTGGGTGGCTTTGCGCCTGCTGGATGGGGACGAACGCATCGTACAGGCCCTCCTCAGAGGCGAGCTGGGCGACCTGAGTCAGGGCGACGCGCAGCAAGCCAGCAACCTGACCCTCACCCTGGAGTCGGCCTAATGGGCGCTCTTGCCGCCCACTTCTTGCCCTTGTTGACGCAAACCCCTAGTCACTGGTCCCTAATCCCTTATCCCCTCTCTTTAACGATGCCCCATGAACCCGACTCAACCCGTAACTCCTGAATCCATCCTGTCCACATCTCAATCCCTGCGCTGGGAGATCGGCAGAGACTTCCACCAGGACTTAATGGAAGCCATCTATACCGACGCGGCCCGCATCGCCGATCACGCCGTCACTCGTCCCGACGAGAAACCTCGCTTCGACCTGGACCGGGCGATCGACCGTTTGGTCACCAGCCGTCTTTGGGGTTTCCCGGTGATGATCCTGCTGTTCACCCTGGTATTCTGGATCACCATCAGTGGCGCTAATATCCCCTCACAGTGGATCGCTTCTGTCCTGCTCGACAAAATTCACCCCTTTCTGAAAGGCCTGGCGGCTGGGATTGGCATGCCCTGGTGGTTGGATGGCTTGTTGATCGATGGCATGTATCTGGCCACCGCCTGGGTAGTCAGCGTGATGCTCCCGCCGATGGCGATTTTCTTCCCGCTCTTTACACTATTGGAAGACTTTGGTTACCTGCAGCGCCTGGCCTTTAACCTCGATAACGTCTTCAAGAAAGCCGGTGCCCATGGCAAGCAGGCTTTGAGCATGATGATGGGCTTTGGCTGCAACGCCGCCGGCGTGGTATCTACCCGCATCATCGACAGCCCGCGCGAGCGCTTGATCGCTATCATCACCAACAACTTCGCCCTGTGCAACGGCCGCTGGCCCACCCAGATCCTGATCGCCACCGTCTTCATTGGGGCCCTGGTGCCCGCTCAGTTGGCGGGCCTGATCTCTGCAATGTCCGTGGTAGGGGTGGCCCTGCTGGGTGTACTGTTCACTTTTGCCGTCTCGTGGGGGCTTTCCCGAACCATGCTGAAGGGTCAGGTTTCCACCTTCAGCCTGGAATTGCCTCCTTACCGGCCGCCGCGCATTCTGCGCACCATTTACACCTCGGTCATCGACCGCACCATCTACGTACTGTGGCGGGCGGTGGTCTTCGCCATGCCGGCCGGTGCCGTTATCTGGCTCGTGGCCAACATCCATATCAGTGGCGCCAGCCTGGCGGAATACTTGATTAATTTTCTTAACCCGGTCGGTCTCTTAATCGGTCTTAACGGCGTGATCCTGCTGGCCTACGTTATCGC
>DASQQR010000410.1:0-2977 GCA_035643335.1 Anaerolineales bacterium | reverse complement strand
AAGGAAGCCTCGATGAGCAAGGTCAAAGCGGGCGATGTGGTCGTCAAGATCACTCAGAAAGCAGTGGAGCTCCTTGGCCCGCTGGGATATACCCGTGAGACCTTGCTGGAGAAATGGTTCCGGGATGCCAAGATCACCGATCTATATGAGGGCACTGGGCAGATCAATCGCCTGGTAGTGGCGCGCAATATTCTGGGGTATCGGGGTAGTGAATTGCGCTGACGGGTTGGAAGGTGGAAGAGTGGAAGACTGGAAGAACGACTGGCATATCTATAAGAGTCGTATGACGAGACGTTTTAGATTGGGCATGGCCCTGTGCCTGGTTTTGATGCTGCTGGCTTCGGCTTGCGGGGGGATCCCGGCTGCGTTTACGCCTGCCCAGCCAGTAGAAAACCCTGGACCCGTCCTCCCGGCAACCACTCCGACCCTGGCGCCGCCCATCACGTTTTCGCGGACCTGGACGCCCACCACCGTCCCGCCGACCGTCACGGCTTCGCCCTCCCCAAGCATTACCCCGACCCCGGATCCCTACGCCGACCTGACCATCGATTACCTGGCAAATCGCGATTACGGTGGCGGAGAACTGCAGATCCTCGAGACCCTCCAGCAAACCAGCCTGTATACGCGTTACCTGGTCACTTATCCCAGCGAGGGGCTGACCATCTATGGTTTCATGGATGTTCCGGCTGGGGAAGGCAACTTCCCGGTGGTCATCGCCATCCATGGTTACATCGATCCGGCCGTTTACCAGACCCTGGACTACACCACCGGCAACGCTGACGCCATTGCACGGGCGGGTTACCTGGTCATCCATCCCAATCTGCGCGGTTATCCGCCCTCTGACGACGGTCCTAATTTGTTCCGGGTGGGCATGGCGATAGATGTATTGAACCTGATCGCTATCGTCAAGGAGCAGGCTGGCACGCCGGGAGCGTTGCAAAAGGCCGATGCCCAGTTCCTGGGGCTGTGGGGCCACAGCATGGGCGGCGGGATCGCAACGCGGGTGATTACAGTGAGCGGTGATGTGGACGCCGCCGTGCTGTATGGGGCCATGAGTGGGGATGAGAAGCGCAACTTCGAGGCGATCTACGGATGGTCGGATGGCGAGCGCGGCATCGAGGAACTCAATGTCCCAGATCAGGCCCTGGCGCGGATTTCCCCGGTCTACTACCTTGATCGCATCCGGGCCGCGGTCAGCATCCATCACGGTGGGAGTGATGAACTCGTCCCCTTTGGATGGTCGCAGGAAATGTGCGAGCGCTTGCAGGCGCTGGGCGCCTCCGTCGAATGTTTCACGTACCGGGGCCAGCCCCACACCCTGTATGGCGCCGCGGAGGAGCTCTTGAATCGAAGGGTGGTCGAGTTCTTCGATCGCTATTTGAAAGGGTCCCGATAATGCTAGCTATCGGTTCCGAAATATTGATCCTGTTGGTTTTGATCTTTGCTAACGGTGTGTTGGCTTTGGCGGAGATTGCGGTCGTCTCGGCCCGCAAGCCTCGGCTGCAGCAACGCATAAACGAGGGGGATGAGCACGCCCAGGTGGCCTTGGAATTGGCTAACAATCCAACCAATTTTCTTTCGACTGTCCAGGTCGGAATCACGCTGGTGGGGGTGCTGTCTGGCGCTTTCGGCAGCGCTACGATCGCGGCAAGGCTGGTCATGCTCCTAGAGCGGGTGCCATTCTTGGAGCCTTACAGCCATGCTATCGCGGTTGGCTTCGTCGTCGTGGTGGTCAGCTACCTTACCCTTATTTTGGGCGAGCTGGTGCCAAAACGGTTGGCGTTAGAAGATCCGGAGGGGAGGGCGGCCGCCCTGGCAATTCCAATGAAATGGCTTGCACGCCTGGCAGCACCTGTAGTTTACTTCCTGAGCGCTTCCACGAACCTTGTCGTGCGGGCCTTAGGTGCACGTCCGTCTGGAGAGCCACTGGTTACTGAAGAAGAGATCAGGTTGATGATTGAACTGGGCACTCGAGCCGGAATTTTTGAGGCCGAAGAACAGGAATTGGTGGAGGGGGTCTTCCAATTGGCGGACCGCCGCCTCGAATCAATCATGACGCCCCGTTCCGAGATCATCTGGCTGGACCTCGAAGAGGTGTTCGAGGCATCTAGGCAAAAGATCATCCACAGCCGCCACACCCGCTTTCCGGTGGCCCGCGGAAGCCTGGATCGTGTGGTAGGTATCGTGCATGCCAAGGATTTGTTGGCCGACTCTCTGGATAACAAGCCTTTGGACTTGCAGAATGTAATGGTCAGCCCCCTCTTCGTACCGGAAAATACCCCTGCTCTGAATTTGCTGGAACGCTTCCGCGAATCGCAAAAGCAAATCGCCCTGGTGATTGACGAGTTCGGCGGCGTCCAGGGTTTGGTTACCAGTTTTGATATCCTGGAAGGCATTGCCGGGGACATCCCTCTGATCGGCGAATCACTTGAGCCGGAAATCGTCCAACGAGCGGATGGTTCCTGGCTGTTGGATGGCCGACTCCCAATCGAGGAATTCAAAGAGAGCTTCGATATCCCGAAACTGCCTGAAGAAGGATTGGCTCGCTACCAGACCGTGGGTGGATTTGTCATGGCGTTTCTGGGACGTATTCCGGCCTCAGGTGATCAATTCGAGCTCGCGGGCCTGAGTATCGAGGTCGTTGATATGGATGGATTCCGCGTGGACAAAGTGCTCGTCGAGCCGCTTCGATCTGAAATTTCCGAAAAGGATGGAGAGGATAGGCAAGACTAAATCATTGGGTCTCATCCCGCTGAAAGTGGAAGACCCATTATTCGATAATCAGGAGAGTTGAGATGGTCAGGATGCATTCCGAATATAGCAAGTGGCTCAGGCGGGCGAAATGGGGATGGAGAGTTGGGCCGGTTGTCGCTCTGCTGGTGGGTCTGGTGCTCACGGGCTGTGCGCTGTTCAATCCGCTTCAGCAACCCACCCAGGTCCCCGTAGAGGCTCACACTCAGGCCGCCGAGACCCTCGC
>DASQQR010000409.1:0-8155 GCA_035643335.1 Anaerolineales bacterium | reverse complement strand
GTGAAATCGCCTTTGTTGACGGTCTTCAGGCTGGCATAGATCGTGACGAGTTGGTTGTCAATCTGCACATCGGTGAAGGTGTATTTCTGGACCTTGGCCAACGCTATCCCTGCAAAGGGTAGCGCCAAAAGCGCCAACAATACAGCCACAAAAAGGGTTTTCTTCAGCATTTTCTAGGACCTCCTCGGTATTTGAATATGGCTGGTATATCTTGTGACGAATAGGGGTAAGAGCCCCGGTCTCCAATTTGTCCACTCTTCACCAGCCTCTACGGCTCAGGGGCGCAATTAGATTGCCGTCAGCCGGGATATTAATTTACTTCTCATCTTGGTTGATTTCTAAATGATGATCGAGATTAGCGCCCCCCTGTACGGATATCGAGATGGGTAGAGCCGTATCCCTTTTGGAAAAAATCGCTCATCGGAATGACATCCGGGTTCCCGCTGTTTCCCAGGTGAGACAGCCCCCAGTTGTCCTCGATCGTGCGCAGCAAGGAGTAATGGTTGTAGGCCACGTCCGAGGCCCATCCTCCGTTTTTGACCGCTGAGGTGCCGGAAATCAGCAGGGTTAAAACATTGCCTCCTCCAGGCGCCCCACAACATCCGGCGGCCCCTTTGCCCTCGTCGAACGTGATGATCAAGAGACCATCCGTCTGGAATTGCCTGGACGCCAGCACCTGTGGAATAAAGGCTGCCAACCATTGCTCTCCTTGTAGTTGCCTTGACCCGAATAGCCCGCACTTGGTATGCATGCTGTTGCACAGGTCGGGTGCGATCCAGGCGTAGTTTGGTAAGGCCCCAGTCTTCAGATCGATCTGGAACTGGCTGAAGGGCACATCGTGAGCGCTGCACCGCGCCGGGTCCTCGCGTATGCTGTCAAAGTAAACGAAAGGGTTATGCCGCACAACGTATTTGCCGGCATCATGGGTTGTACACGGCTCCGGCATGCCCTCCAGATACGCTTTCCAGGTCAGGCCCGCCGCTTCCAGTTCGTCCGGGAGATTATTGCTCGTCCCGGCCACGTGGCAATCCGGACCCGGAGTACAGGTATGGCCAAATCCATAAGTGTCACCGCTGATCAGCGCTACATGATTGGGCAGGCTGGGATGCGTTATCGCACTATAATTGCGGGTAACGGCATATTGTTGCATCAAGCCCTTGAAGGTTGGCAGTTTTTCCGCCGTGGCCAGGTCCAGATTTTCCATCACCACCACGATGATGTGGCCAAACACTGGCGCCCCGGATCTAGCCGTGGGGAGATTTGCTCCCCCCGATGCGGGATAGGATTGCGCTGGGACAATCGTTCCGTTGATGTCAGGGGTGCAGGCGGTTATCAGTAGCAGCCAACTCAGGACCAGGTAAAATTTGTTGGTCATACGAATCTCCGGGTCTCATTCCGCGGAATGTAAGAACCCATCTCTTTGCTTCAGAGCATTTACAGACTGTGATCTCGCGGATTACGTTGAGCATTAACTCTGGAGTGATCACCCCTGATATTGTAGCAAGCGAAGATGACACCAGGATGAAATCTTTCCTCTGTTACCTCCCCCAGTTCCCAAATGCCCCCCATTTCACCAACCCACCAATCGACCAATATACCGATCCGCCGATCTACCAATATACCTATCTACCAATTTCCCAACCTTCCATCCCTCCACCCTTCCATTTTCCCCCGTCCCCGGTCATCCACCCGCCATCGTCCATCCATTCTTTGCCCTGCAGATAAAAACGTGCAAACGTTCCAACGTTCAAACGTTCCTGTCTATTCTGCTCCCACCTTGCAAAACCGTAAGAAAATTGTTGCCTTTTTCCCCCCGGTTTTAAGGGGGGCAAAGTGTATAATTGATCCTGGCGGCGGACAATTAATCCGGTCAATTACGAATCTTCAGCCTCATCGTTAGCAGCGAAGGGAGGGTCGTCCACCATGAACGCGGAACAGCCTTTCTCACTTTACCGTGCCTTATCAATCCTTTGCCCGGCAGATAAAAAACGTGCAAACGTGCAAACGCGCAAACGTTCCAACGTTCAGACGTGCAAACGTTCAAACGCTTTCACCTTCAATCGGCGGAATTGATCCTCCAAAAACTTAATTCAAATAACAAATCGGAACAATTCCGTGCATCCCCATATATCCCCATTTCCTCGCAGTGACCCCCATATATACGGGTCCAGCGGCGCGAAATAGCCCCAATGGATTGGTATCCTTCCACTTTGTTCCAAAACAATTAACCCACCGCGATCTGCACACCGTTATCCCCCTGCTCGGTCTCCCGTCTCCAGTCCCCCGTCAATCGGTTATCTTCTATTTGTGCATATCGTCCACGGTCCATCGTCCACCGTCCACGGTCCACCTCAAGCCCTCCAAAACCCCCGCCGCACCGGATGGATGTCCTCCGCCGTCACCATCGCCTGCCGGTCGATTTCCTCCACCAGGTCTTTTACCTCCATTACACGCCTGCGCAGCACGCTGCAGTTCAGCAAAGTCACGGTCCCGTCTTTGCCTCGTCCGGAGATCTCCGTGACTGCGTAGCCAGCGCCTCGCAAATGCTCAGCCACCTCGGCGCCTCGGCCCGAGCTGATGATGCGCAGGTGGCTGTGGCCCAGGGCAATCCGCTCCTCGATCATCATCCCCACGACGTTTCCTGTAGCGAACCCCGCCGCGTAGCCCAGGATGTTGAGCCAGTTGCCCAGGTCGGAAAGGACCGCCCGCAGTGCCACCACGAACACCAGAGCCTGCCCGAATCCCAGAACCCAGGCCAGGGCCTTCCGGCCCCTCACCACCATCAGCACGCGCACGGTCGCCAGGCTTACGTCCCCCACTCGCAGTATGAAGATGAGAACTGCCGATTGGACCAGCCCGAATACACCTGCCATCAGTTACACACGCCAGAATCCGCGCCGTACGGGCCGGATATCCTCTCGCGTGATAAACGCGTTTTCGTCGACCGCGTTGACCATCTGTCTTACCTGTTCAACGCTTTTGCGCTTGACGCTGCAGTTGAGCATGGTGACCATGCCATCCTTGCCTCGCGCCGGGATCTCCGTGACCCCAAAACCCTCATCGCGCAGCCGCTCGGCGATCGCCGCGCCGCGCCGGGGGCTGATAATTCGTAGATGGATGAACCCCACCGCCAGCCAATCCTCGATCGTCATTCCCAGAACATTGCCGGTGGCGAAGCCCGCTGCATACCCGATAATGTTGACTGGGTTGTTCAGATCTTGCAGGACCTGCGTGATGGCAACGACAAAGATGGTCGCCTGGAAGAAACCCAATACCCAGGCGATGGCTTTCTTTCCGCGCATCACGAACAGAACCCGGATCGTGTCCAGGCTCATGTCGCTCAGGCGCAATCCGAAGATCAGGCCCGCGCTTAACCAGGCCTGTGGAGACAGAAATACTTCCATGGGACTCTTTGGTGATTTTACTCTAGAATTTTCTCGCGGGAAGTGTCCAGCTGCATTGCGGGCAGGTACATCCGTTCGCCGTATTCCTTGACCATCCTGCGCACGCTGAATTGTGGCGCGATGGTGCGGATCGACTCCTTCATCCGTCCAATCCAATCCCCTGGTAGTCCATCGGATGAACGCTCCCGGTAATACAAAGGAATGATCTGGTTTTCCAGTATGTCGTAGAGGCTTTCAGCATCAGATTGGTCCTGCTCGTCAGGATTGTCGTAATCCCGGTCTTCACCAATGGCCCAGCCATTGTGGCCATTGTAACCCTCCCGCCACCAGCCGTCCAACACAGAGAAGTTGAGCACGCCGTTCATCGCCGCCTTCATGCCCGAGGTTCCTGAGGCCTCATGCGGCCTGCGTGGGGTGTTGAGCCACACATCCACACCCTGGAGCAGGTAGCGAGCCAGGTTCATATCGTAATCCTCCAGGAACACCAGCCGGCCTCCATTTTCGGATTTCTTCACTACCCGGTAGACCTCCTGGATGAGCAGCTTGCCCGGTTCGTCGGCGGGATGCGCCTTGCCGGCGAAGATGATCTGCACCGGCATGTGCGGACGGTTGATCATGTCCAATAGCCTGCCCAGGTCTCGTAAGATCAGGTTGGCACGTTTGTAAGTTGCGAAGCGCCGCGCAAAGCCGATGGTTAGTGCGTACGGATCGAGCAGCACCCCCGCGGCCACTACTTGTACTGGATGGACGTTGTCCGTGAGCCATTGCTCGCGAGCGCGCTCGCGCATATATGCCACTAACTTGCGCTTCAGATGGCGCCGCACCGTCCAAAGCTCGGCGTCCGGGATGTTCTCCACGCCCTCCCAGATTTGTGGGTCATCCAGGTGTTCGCTCCAATCGGGGCCAAGATAGCGGCCGAATAGGTGATGTAACCGGCGCGCCAGCCAGGTGCCGGTGTGCACACCGTTGGTCACATGGGTAATCGGCACGTCATCTGCTCTCTTTTCCGGCCAAAGGAAGTGCCACATTTTGCGCGCTACCTGACCGTGCATCTCGGACACCCCATTGCTGTGTTCCGAAAGGCGCAGCGCCAGGATCGGCATGCTGAATGTGTCCCCCCACGGGTTCTCGTGCCGGGCCAAACTCATGAAACCTTCCCGGTCCAGGCCCAGCTCCGGCCATAGGTGCGAGAAGTACTTCTCGATAAGCCACACGGGGAACTCGTCATTTCCTGCCGGCACCGGTGTGTGGGTGGTGAAAATAGTGGTGGCCTTAATGCGTTCGATGGCCTCTTCAAACTTGTGGCCAGCCTGGACCATTTCCCGTGCCCGTTCCAGATTCAGGAAAGCTGAGTGGCCTTCATTCAGGTGCCACACGTCGGGGTTGTATCCCAACTGCCGCAGCGCTCGCACACCGCCAACTCCCAGGATGATCTCTTGGGAGATGCGCAGGTCGAGATCGCTGCTGTAGAGCCGGGCGGTGAGCTCCCGGTCGGCTGGAGAATTCTCCTGGACATCCGTGTCCAGCAGGTAAAGCGGCACCCGCCCAACACGGATGGCCCACAGTTCTGAAACCACATCCCGTCCAGGCAGCTCGACGGTGACAGTGGCCCGCTTTCCTTCCGCCGTAACTACCGGCATCACCGGCAGCTCTTCAAACTTTAGGCGCATGTATCGCGCCTCCTGCCAACCATCCTCCGTGATGTGTTGCGTGAAATAACCGTGCGTATACAGGAAGCCAACTGCGACCAACGGCATGCCCAGGTCGCTCGCCCCTTTGAGATGATCGCCAGATAGAATGCCCAGGCCTCCCGCGTAAATGGGAAGGGCTTCGTGTAATCCAAACTCCGTTGAAAAATAGGCGATGGGATGGTTGTGGCACTCCGGATAGTTGATCAGGCACCACGTCTCACTGGCATTCATGTACTCACTGAAGAGCCGCATTTGGCGGTCGTAAAAATCCAGGTAGTAGCGATCGTGGGTGACCGCGTTCAGGCGGGCGCGTTCCACCTGGCGTAGGAAACGCACCGGGTTGTGATAGACCCGCTCCCACAGTTCTCGATCCACTCTCGAGAATAAGCGCTGGGCGTCGAGATTCCAGGTCCACCAAAGGTTGTAGGCCAGGTCACTCAAGCGACGGATTCGTCGCGGCAGGCTGAAATTGTTGGGAATTTCTTCACGGAAATGCTCCATAAATCCCTTATCCTCTTTTCGCCGACGAATATCCCCTCTGGCGCGCGCAGAAAGCAGACCGGCGCCCTTGGTCGGAAATTTGAACGTTTTTCTGATTTATCGCAAACATTGAGTGTTCCGTTAATCTTACCATGATTGTCTACTTATTAAACGGATTGATGCCCGTCAGGTTACAGGAAAGTGGGGACATTAATCTGACAAATTGGCGATTTCACTCGAAATTAGGTACCGATCTGCTTTAGCATACCAGAATTCTATACGATTCCCATTGAGTTTGGTTCCTTCGCATAGCAAATCTTAATCTTAGACTTTCCACCTTATTGCCGCAATCTTCCCCTTCTGTGCCATGCTTGGGATTGCTTCGGTGCAAAGAACGTGGCTCGCCTTGACTTCCTTGCGGGCTTTTAGAAAACCCTGCGCTGTGCCTGTGCCTACTTGCCACCCTGTCCACCTGGCGATACAATACCTGAATCCTGTTATCATCATGCCCCCATGCTGAAACATATGACCCAGCCCGCTCAAATTTTCATTACATGTATTGTAGACACCCTTTATCCGCAAGTCGGTGAGGCCGTTGTGCGTGTCTTGCAGCGTGCCGGCGCTCAGGTCGATTTCCCTGCAGGCCAGACCTGTTGCGGGCAGCCGGCCCTCAACGCCGGCATGCGTCCGGAAGCCAGGCGCATGGCCGAACAGACCATCCGGATCTTGGAACACGCTGCTGGTCCGGTGGTCTTACCCTCCGGTTCTTGTACCGGCATGATCCGCCACGGTTACCCGGAGTTGTTCGCCGGTGATCCTGAATGGCAGCCGCGCGCCAAGTCCCTGGCAGAGCGGACCTATGAATTCACCGAGTTCTTAGTCGATGTGCTGGGTGTCAAGGATTTGGCCGCTCGTTATCCTGGCACGCTTACCTATCATCCCTCCTGCCATTTATTGCGTGACCTCGGCGTGACACAACAGCCGCGCGCCTTGCTATCGGCGATAGAAGGCGCGGTCCTGGTTGAGTTACCTCACGGCGACGAATGCTGCGGATTTGGCGGCCTGTTCTCCGTCGAGTATGCGGAGATCTCGGACGCCATGCTTGAACGCAAAATCGCAAATATCGAATCCACCGGAGCGGATTTGGTGGTCTCCTGTGACGCTGGCTGCATATCCAACATAAATGGCGGGCTTCACCGCAGGCGAAAACAATCGCCGAAAGCCGTTCACATCGCCCAAATCTTGGATCAGATTCCCTGAGCCTGAGGACATAATTGCAATGCCGGATTCTTTCCATACCCATATCCACGCCGCTTTGGGTAACTCCAGATTGCAGGCTGCCCTGGACGCTAACACGGAACGGCGCCTGAGTGCTTACTACAAGGCCTTCGAATCATTGCCTGAGAACTTTCAGGTTCTGCGCCAACGGGCCCACGCCATGCGCGCCAGGACCATTGCGGATTTGGATCGCTATCTGGAAGAGTTCGTTGAAAACGCCCAGGCCAATGGGTTGGTGGTTCACCGGGCTGCGGATGCTGCCCAGGCAGTGGGGATTGTACTCGCAATCGCTCGCCAGAACGGAGCCGGGTTGGTGGCTAAGTCCAAGACCATGGTTAGCGAAGAGATCAACCTGAATCACGCCCTGGAGTCGGCTGGCATCCAGGCGGTCGAGACCGATCTGGGTGAATACATCGTCCAGCTGCGTGGCGAAGGGCCCGCCCACATTATCACTCCTGCCGTGCACCTCAGCCGCAGCCAGGTCGGGCATACCTTCAACCAAAAGTTGGGTCTGCCTTACACCGAGGACGTGGCCGAGATGACCGCCGCAGTGCGCCGCATCCTGCGCCAGACTTTCTTGACCGCTGACATTGGGGTTTCTGGCGTCAACTTCGGCGTGGCTGAGAGCGGCACGCTATGCATCGTGACCAACGAGGGCAATGGGCGCATGGTTACCACGGTTCCACCCGTGCACATAGCCTTGATGGGGATCGAACGCCTGGTGCCCACTCTGGAGGATTTGTCCCTGGTACTGGCGTTGTTGCCGCGCGCTGCCACTGGACAGAAGATCACCGTATATACTACCCTGATGCACTCGCCACGTCGGCCAGATGAATTGGATGGCCCGCGTGAGCGACATCTGGTATTGGTCGACAACGGGCGCAACGCTATGCGGGAGTCGCCTCTTAGCGAAGCCTTGCTGTGCATCCGCTGTGGCGCCTGCCTGAATGCCTGCCCGGTTTTTCGCGAAATCGGGGGACATGCTTACGTTGGCGCCAGTGGCAAAAGCAGCACTTATCCCGGTCCCATCGGTTCAATCGTCTCCCCTGCTTTCTTCGGACAATCCGAATTTGGGCATCTGGCGCGGGCTTCCAGCCTGTGCGGGGCGTGCAAAGAGGCTTGCCCGGTAGACATCGACCTGCCCAAGCTGCTACTGCGCGTGCGTGCCGGCGGCATCCGGTTGGATCCCGAGCGCGCCCGTCAGAAAGTCCCACCGGCCGTGGCACTGGGTCTGCGCTTGTACACCTGGGTGGCTACCAACCCCCGCCGGTTTGCAGCCGCTCAGAAGATGGCAGCTGTTTT
>DASQQR010000408.1:0-9952 GCA_035643335.1 Anaerolineales bacterium | reverse complement strand
ACAGGCGGTGATTCCCGAGGTAGATAAAGCCCCTCGGATAGCTGCAGCTGATTAACGGAATACATATCAAAGGAGAAAACAGTATGAACACAAACGATTTAGTCATTCGTACGGAAGGTTTGAGCAAGTCCTTCGGTGAGGTGCATGCGCTCAAATCGCTCGATCTGCGCGTGCCTCAGAAATCGATCTTCGCCTTCCTCGGTCCTAACGGCGCCGGCAAGACCACCACCATCAAGCTCCTGCTGGGCTTGATTAGACCCAGCAGCGGGGGCGGCCAGATCTTTGGCCTGGATATCATCCACGATAACGTCGATATCCGCGCCCACATCGGCTACCTGCCACAAGATGCCCGTTTCTACGAGCACATGACCGCCCGCCAGACGCTGGACTACACCGCCAGGTTCTTTTATGCCGGACCTCAATCAGAGATCAATAAGCGTGTGAATGAGATGATCACACTGGTTGGACTGGAGGGCAAGGCAGACCGGCCGATCAAGGGCTTTTCTGGCGGCGAGCGCCAGCGGTTGGGGATCGCCCAGGCGGAGGTCAACTATCCGGACCTGTTGATCCTGGACGAACCGGCTGCCAACCTGGACCCCCAGGGACGGCGCGACGTCCTTGATGTGATGTCCCGCATCCGCAAGCACGCCACGATCTTCTACTGCACGCATATCCTGGACGATGTGCAGAGGGTCAGCGACCAGGTGGCGATCGTCAGCCAGGGTGAGCTGATCACCCAGGCGCCCATCCAAGAGCTGCTGGCGGGGACGGGGGATGTGGTCTACTCCGTGACCCTCAGCGGCGATGCCCAGAGTGCCTACCCCCAGATCACGCAATTACCCTGGATTTCGGGGATCGAAGCCAGCCAGCACAATGGACAGACCACGTGGCAGGTGAGCGTGAGAGACGAAGAAGCTGCGAAGGACCAGCTGATGGGCCTGCTGGTATCCAGCGGTTTGAGGGTCTCCAACTTCGGCCGCAAAGAACAAAACCTGGAAGATGTATTCATTAATATCATTGAGAGGAGTCAGAAATGAGCGCTAATGTTGGTCAGTTAAATCTTGTTGAAGAAAAAGGCTGGAAACGAGGCTTGGGCAACTTACTGCAGGGCGAGTATTCAGCCTGGTTCAGATCCTCCAGGTGGTGGAAGCAGCTCATCCTATGGATTGTAATCATCAACGGGATGATGGCGATCATGATCTATGCCACTATCGACGCAGCCAAAAGCGGGCAGGAAGGTCCTCCGATCCTTTTCATGTACAGCCTCTTCGGGGGGATGTTCGTCGCCTTTGCGGTGATGATCATCATGCAGCGCGTCCTGGTAGGAGAAAAGAACTCCGGCACGGCAGCCTGGGTGCTCTCCAAGCCGGTCACACGCACGGCTTTTGTCGCCTCCCGGTTGGTGGTCAATTCGATCGCCATCCTGCTGACCTCGGTGATCGTGCCGGGCGTGATCTTCTACATCACCCTGGGATTATTCAGTGATTACGGCTGGCTCTCTCCGCTCGGATTCGCGGCTGGTCTGTTGATGATTTTGCTGCACAGCTTCTATTGGATCGCGCTGGTATTGATGATGGGGACGCTTACAGAATCATCAGCTGCCGTTATCGCTGTACCGATAGCGCTTTACTTTTTCTTCTGGATGGGACCTGATCTGCTTCCCGACTTGTTGTATATCTCGCCATTGCTGCTGACCTTTAGCCCTAAACCAGATCAAATGAATCCCCTGTCTGTTTCATTCATGGCCGGCGAGCCGGTCGCTACCTGGCTGCCGCTGATCCTGACCGTGGTCTTCTGTGTCCTCTTCATCATCGTAGCCATCGCCCGTTTCAACCGCCAGGAGTTTTAAATATTCTGACGAAAATTCGTAAAGGAGAAAGAAAATGAACAGCCTGCTCAAGATCAAGAAATCCATGACGATGCTGTTGGCTCTCGCGATCCTGATGTCGATCGTCGGATCAGCTTCAGCCCAGGAAGGCACAATGTCATCGGGCGGGAATGTACTCACTGTCCCATCGCAAGGGCCAGGCCCAACCGATCCTGCCGAACTGGAGGCTTTCCTGGATAAGGTATTGGCTACGCAGATGGAAGAAAACCACATCCCCGGAGCCGCTGTCGCTGTAGTAAGAGATGGGGAGGTGTTGCTTGCCAAAGGCTACGGCTACGCTAACCTGGAGAAAGGCGTCTCCGTCGACCCTGAGCACACGGTCTTTCGCATTGGTTCATCCGGCAAGGTGTTCACCTGGACAGCGGTCATGCAGCTCGTCGAGCAGGGCAAGCTCGACCTGAACGCAGATATCAACACCTACCTCGACTTTCGCATCCCCGATACCTACCCGCAGCCGATCACCCTCGAGCACCTCCTGACCCATACTGCAGGATTCGAAGAGTCGTGGTTCGAGACGTTCACGTTGGATCCCGATGATGTCCTTCCTGCGGGCGAATGGCTGAGCACCCATATTCCGGCACGCGTCCGTCCACCGGGCGATTCTGCGGCCTATTCGAACTACGGCGCAGAATTGGCGGGGTACATCGTGGAGCGAGTATCGGGCCTGCCTTACGACCAGTACATCCAGAAACACATCCTGGACCCATTGGGCATGATGCACTCATCGGCCTCAGGGCGGATGCCGGCGAATTCAGACGCACAGGCATCCGTAGGCTATATCTACGCTGACGATGTCATTGGGGCGGTCCCTGAGGGAGCTGATTCCGCGGGCCAGTTGGCGATGGTGCCGGCTGGCGGGCATGTCAGCAGCATCACGGACATGGCCCGCTTTCTGATCGCGCACCTGCAGGATGGCCGTTACAGCGCTGCGGGCATTGATGATGGGCGCATCCTCAAGGAAAGCACGATGCAGGAGATGCACAGTACCTTGTACGCACCCGACCCGCGCCTCCTCGGTACCGCTTACGGCTTGTTCGACTTCAGTGACAACGGCCAGCGAGCGCTCGGGCATAACGGTGAGACATTGGGATTCAATACTCTGCTGCTGCTCATGCCCGAGCAGAACCTGGGTGTTTTTGTGGCGTACAACAGCGCTAGTGCGTGGAACCTGGTCCTTCAGCATCTCGGTTTCCAGAGAGCGTTTTTCGACCACTACTTTCCCACCTCTGCAGTAGAGCCAATCCAACCCCCAGCGGATTTCGCGGAAAGGGCTGGCCGGTTCGAGGGCACCTATCAGCTCAACCGGATGGCTTATACCACTCTCGAAAAGTTCACGGAATTCACTGGCGGAAACACCGTGGAGGTCAGCGTTTCCGGCGACGGCACGCTGCTCTGGACGACGCCATGGGGCGAGTGGCGGTTCGTTGAAGTTGAGCCGCTCTACTTCCGCCAGGTAGACGCCAACACCAGTATCGCCTTTCGTGAGGACGACCGGGGGCGCATCACCCACTTATTTTCTGATCTCACGCCAATGTATACCTTTGAACGGCTGGTCTGGTACCAAACAGCGGGTTTCAACATGGCGTTGCTTGCAGGCTGTATGTTGATCTTCCTAACCATGATCCCAGCGGCATTGGTCGGCGCGATTCGCAAACGTCGCCCTGGCGGCGACTCTAAGGCCGAGACGCGCGGCGCGCGCGCGGCGCAGTGGATCATCCTCGGGATCTGCGTTCTGAACCTGCTGTTCGTGGTTGGCTCTTTTCAGTGGAACAATCCGAAGCCTGTGTTCGGCGTATCCACTGCCTTTCAAATCGTGCTGGGCCTGGGCGTCTTGTCTGCTGCGCTGACAGCCGGCGCGCTGGTCTACACAGTGTTGGCCTGGAAGAACCGCTACTGGGGCATCGCAACCCGCGCCTATTACACGCTCGTGACGGTCGCGGCGGTCGCCTTTGTCTGGTTTCTTAACTACTGGAACCTTTTGGGTTGGCGGTACTAGTTGGCAAACGTTTCAAGACTGGCGGGGTACCATCCGCTCCCGCCAGCCAATAATAAGAAAAGGAGAATAAAAATGACAACAGATACACTTCAACAACAAGCCATTCAAGATAGTATAGACCACACTCAGGCGGAACAGACGGAACAGTACACCCTCTGGCAGATCCTCGGTATTGTGGCGCTTGTGACCCTGCCTATGGCGCTGCTGGCTTGGGTGGTCGCTCCCGCCATCATCCCCTACAGCCCGTTACATCCTGGCATCACGTTTTGGCTTTTGATGATCGCCGGCATGGCATGGCAGTTCGTCGTATCCCTGGTGATCGTTTACCGCGAGCTCGGCACGCTGCGTTGGAGCGCCATCCGTAAGCGCACCTGGCTGCAAACCCCGCGTGATCCCAAGACCGGCCAGCCGGATCGAGGGCTATACTGGTGGGTATTGCCTCTCGTGATATTGAATGCCCTGGCGGGTTTTATACTTGCCGACTTTCTGGATGCGCCCTGGACCCGGCTGTTTCCTGCTCTGCAGCCTGCCTCGTTCATGGATATCGGACAATTGGCCTCCCCTGAGTTCCAGGGCCAATGGTGGCTCCTGGGAGTTGCCGTGGTCAGTTTTATCTTCAACTATTTCCTGGGCGAGGAATTTCTCTTCCGCGGCGTGCTCTTGCCCAAGATGCAAGGCGTTTTCGGCAAGTACGATTGGGTGGCAAACGCCGTTCTCTTCGGCTTTTTATCACCTGCATAGAATCTGGGCGCTCCCCAGCATCATCGTGAGTAACCTGACGTATAGCTGGCCGGCCAGGCGTTTTCGCAGCAGCTGGATGGCGATCCTCGTGCACGGTTCGGAATTGCTCCCAACTCTGGTGATCGTCTTGGCCGTCATCCTGGGGTTGCTACCGGGTTAGATCTGCGTAATTCAGGACCAATATTCAATCCAACGACATGCTGCTCAGCGTCCACACCAATCAATCGGGGATCGTCGGGCTTGTGCGCAGGCTGCCTGGACTGGGAATGACGATCCCGCAATTAGTGATCGTTTCAGATGGCGGCAAAGCCGCTGAAGTCGAAGTACAATACTAAGGACCGACGGCTCCGGGAACCGGGCATTTAGCAGCTCAAGATCGTTATACCTGCGAAATGTTGGGCGCGCAAGCGGAGCAAATATCGGTCAGCCGGAATATATCTAAGCACCGGCCTACCAAGCTACGAAAGCGCCAGCGCTCTGCGCCTGGAGATTTAAAACCAAGATGCCAGGATTATCAGACCTGGCATCTTTGCCGTTACAAATATTGGTTAGGGTTTGGGGAACTCGGCTTGTAAGTCGTCGCTGAATCCGGCAGCGGGCAGCCAGGGCGACAGGAAAGCCCGGTATACCTTGCCCTCGTGCTCGAAGAAGCCATCTCCGGTGTTGCGGCCTACAGTAGCGATATAATCGCTCAGCTGCTGCCCCTTGAGCTCGATGGCCCACAGATTTAAATCGGTCTGCGGGAATTCCAGCAGGGCTGGATCGAATGGCCAGTCAAGCATCGTTGCAGGAGCTTCGCCCACATTCTCCGACAGGAAAAGGGCCGCTTGCTGTGGGAGGTAGGGCTGTGCCTCCGGGTGGGTGTACCCTACCAGCAAATCGCGGATGCTCTCAAAAGCCTGCCGGTCGTTGGCGAAGTCGGCGTAGATCTTCACTTCATTTAGTCCATCGGCCGCGGTGCGCATCCTCAGGATCGTGTAGGCGGCGTCGGCGATGCAGTTCTGCTCGCCGCCAGGCTGAGTGAAGCAGAAGTCCGTGTAGCTCTCCAGGCGGTCGAAGCCTAGGTCAAGTACCTGTTCCATCAGGGCACCAGTTTCCTGTGGAGTGAGTTGGGCTACCATGACCTGCTCCTGCTCATAGGTCTCGCCTTCCTGGGTGTAGATCACCCGGCCGTCGGCCAGCAGGGCGAATACCGGTGGGCGGCCAAACTCGTAAGAGGCCTCGGGGCGGAAGAAAGTTGGCTCGAAGGCCAGCTCTAACAGGACGGCGTCGGGCGTTAGCCGGCCGAATTCGTCCACCGAGAAGGTTGGTGGGACGCCGGTACTAGGTAGGTCGGGTTCCTCGGTTGCCTCCGGGGTCGGACTCTCCTGAACCGTGTGCGGTGTGGGAGAGGTCGGCATACCCGCCTCCAACGGCTGGCAAGCAGCCAGGATCAGTGCCATCACCAGCAAAATAATCGGCAGGGCAGCGAACTTAAACTTAGGCATAGGTTCTGTATTCATCGTTTATTAAGAATCCTTTAAGAGATATTTTATCCGAATTACCATCTTGCCTAATAAGACGCCGAAACCGTGGCTTTAGTTCCTTTCTTCCACCCTTCCAACTTCCAATTGGCAAGTATATGCCTGTTGCCGCCGCAGATAATAGGATTGCTTTATGTGCTTCTCAAGTAACATCCAGCCACGAGATCAAAAATCGATCCGTACCGATCCCAAAGAGTTGCCGGGCATCTTCAATGCTCACTTCAGGAAGGAGAGATTTGATCATAAATCCGTCCCATGTTGGCTGCGCCACGTGGTACCCCCCACGCCGCAGGCTGCTTATCTCCATAGGGCGGCTTGCTTTCACCTGAATATAAGCCGACTTCAACTCAGCGGCAATCGCGGCTACCGCCTCCGCAGGGTCGATCCCCGGACGCAATACGATATTGCTGATGGTTAGCATGGTTTGGTCAGCGTGAGCCAAGGCATATCCAACGATGTCGGTGTTCTCTCGCAGGATCCAAATATCCGTGAGATCAACCCGCCGCAGGCGCGCAAAAGGCGTATGCCGCCAGGCAAAGCCGAGATAATCCTTTGCAATGCTCATAAAAACCTGTTCGACGAAATCGTATCCCTCCGCTCCAGGGGGTTCGGCGTGCAGGCGAGTGGGCTGGTGCGCCGTTTCCCAGCGCGCCAATGCTGTTGCCCAGACGTTTGTCTCCTCGTAACCATGCTGGCGGTATAGTCTATACGCCACGCGATACCGGTCCGTTCCGAGCGTCGAGAAGCGCAGCCCAGCCTCCCGCATGCGAGTATGAGCCTCCTCCAATAATCGGGAGGCAACCTCTCTCCCGGCATATTGCGGGTGCGTGGAGACGGCCCAGATGCCGCCCACGTCTTCCCGGCCTGCGGTTGAGATCATCGGCAGCCGAAAGATCCCCACTTGCCCCAGCACAGTGTCATCTTCCACTGCATAAACCGCCAGGCAGGGAAAGAGACGCGGATCCGACTGGCGAAGGTGCGCCACTTTTTCAGGCGTCAGCGCAAAATCGAGCGCCAGCTTGGCTACGTATAGGACCTGTAGCGGATCAACGTCGTCGTATTCAACGATTCTCATAACGCGGGCTCGCTCGTATAAGATTCAACGGCTTGAAGATGCCACCACTCTCGAAATAGCCTGCATTTTCCATCCTCGTCAAACTCAACCAGGAACTGGTGATCCAGCGCGAGGCGTCCGCCAGAACTGATGGCATTGAATTGGCAGCGCCAACGGGCAATCCCGAGATTATCTTTCACCGATAGAATCTCATAAGAAGATTCTTCATCTTTCAAAGATTGCGCGCCTTTGCGCAAATATCGGTATATAGCCTCGCGACCAATCATGGGATCAGCGGAAAGCGTTACATAATGCCTGAAATCCGGTGCGAACAGCTCTTGTGACGATTTCTCGTCATTTTCCCTGCCTGCCCTGCCATAAGATTCCAGCCATTGTTTAAAAACATCCAGAGTCAATACTTTCATTGGGCGCTCCCTCAACTTATTTTCGAAAGGCTCATGGTTGGACAGTCACAGTTCCCGTCGCAGCTTTATCTATTGAACACTCATCGTCTACTCGTCTAACCTTGTAGAAGTGGTCAACCTGGTGGCAGAACTCCTCACTGCCAACCGGGCTGAAAGACGGGATTATCAGATGTCTTGTATGTTATACAGGTTCTTCAACGCATTGACGATCTCCTGAGCAAGATAATCTGCCAGGTACTGGTGATAACTCAGGCGAGAGATCAGCCCAACGGAGCGATCATTGACTTCGTATTCAGCGTACAGATTGACGACCGAGGGGTCCGGGTTGCCAATGGAGGTCTGAGTCTCCTCCACGATCTCCATGAAGGTAGAATCACCGTTGGAGGCGTATCCGGCATGAATGGAGAACTGGCTCATCCCGAAGAAAGGCGTCCAGATCAGGCTTGGCCTACCCACTTTGACGACCAGGACCGGATTTGGGTACGTTGGTTTGAGTTCTCCCACCAGTTCGACCTCCCCCATTCCGGCTTTGTCCATTTGCTCCGTCAGCGCTTTTTGCAGCGGGCTAACCAGCGGGCCTTCTCCGCCCAGGATAAGGCTGATTTTGTCGTTTGGTTGGAGGGGATCTGGATAATTGCCTTCCAATTCCGTGGTGATGATTTTCTGTATGGCCTGGGTGTTGCTCGCTGCTACACGGAAATTGAGGAGCAGAAAAGCAGCGCTAAGCAGGACAATCCCTGCAACCAGAATCCATAAACGTTTGTTTTTCATGGCCTATCTTCCTTTCTAAATCAGTTTGAGTGTGGACTGGCAAGCGGCTAATCAACCAGCGAACACTATCATCAATCCGATGAGAATAGCTCGTCTTTTGCAAATAAACATGGTTGCGTCTCCTGAATTGCTAACCCGTACTCACGTTATTATGATTATGGTTTGAACTGGTAGTCCCAGCCGAAATTCACCATACCTTTGTATTCATTCGCAGTCAGGGTAACGGTCGTTTGGATGACCTCTTGGGATAATATCGGATATGTCCATACACCTGGCCGAAGGATCGAGACATTTGGCTCACGCTGGGGATCGATGGAGACACAGTATGTACCAGCCTTCAAGCCCACGAATGAGTAGGAAAGGTCGGTGGTGATGGTAGATTGCTCCGCCAAACCTGTGGAGGGGCACTCCCCCTCTCCGAGGGTCACCACGACACCCTCGATGAGAGGCTCGTTGGTAGATAACTCTCCATCTGCATGGTAAGGGCCTAAAGGCGAATCATTCTTTACGCAGTCTGGGGGAGTTGTAATGGGTTGGGGCTGTCCGTCCATGCCCGATTCGCACAGGTCGTGCCATACCCAACCACTGATCATGGCGCTGTGGGGGTCCTCCTGGGTCTGTGCGCCTTCCACACCGGCAGACGGTAGGCAATCGGGGCAGGCGTTGGCCTCCGGATGGAAGTTGAAGGATTGGATCACTGTATCGTACAGTGCTTCGGCTTCTGATGTTGCCTGGATTACCTGAGCACAAGCTGAAAGCACCGGCACTGCGAATATCAAGAGATGGATGAGTGTTCTGGTTTTCATTTTGGTTTTCCTTAAGTTTTTCTTGGCTCGGATTGACTCCGATTGGTTTTTAGGTCGGGCCTCCGTGGAAACCTGATATACGGCATTAATATTTTGAGACATGGATAACTCCTTTTGCCAGCCTTTCAAAACACCCAGTAGCGGGCTGAAGCCATGAGCCCCAAGGCCAATGCGACCAGCAAGAAGTCCACTAGTCCAAGCGTGGACATTTCCCTGTCCAGCTTTTGCAGTTCCGCTCCCTGCGCCGGGGTGGGCGGGCCTCCTGCAGCCTGGATTTCCTGACCGATTTTCGACAGCCTGATCGCCCGAGGATTAACTCCAAACATGCCGACCAGATAGACCGCAACCCCGACCATTGAACCGAGGGCGAAGCCAAGGCCAGGACCGGTTTTCACATAGCTGAGCCAATTGCCGCTTGCATATTGCCAGATGAGCACCGCTCCACTCAACACGGTCAATGTGCTGGATACGACCATAAAAATGCTGAAGCGACGCTTGGTGACCATGTGATCGACAAACTGCATGCCGGTCGGCGCCAGAGCTTTGGCGGTGGGCTCCACGAACAAGAAGAAAATGAACCCGCCGCCTGCCCAGCAAACGCTGGCAACGATATGGATGAAGCGAAGAACGAGCAGAGATAACATGTCAGACCTCCGAATTCGAATAGTTTGGTCTCATTAAACAACCGGATCGAGGTCTTTTGGGGGTAGCCACTCTCCCAGGCACTACCCCAAAATGTGCTACAATT
>DASQQR010000407.1:0-4726 GCA_035643335.1 Anaerolineales bacterium | reverse complement strand
GGGATCCGTGTGTGACTTCACCGCTGGTATAGAAGCCGCGCCAATAATTCACCAGGCGCTGGATTTCGGCATCGGAAACGAAAGTGCCCTGCAGGCGTACGGGCGAAGCCGCATCAGGAGCCTGGAAGAGCATATCACCGCTTCCGAGCAGCCGTTCGGCGCCTGGCTGATCCAGGATCACGCGGCTGTCCACTCCGGAGGCCACGGCAAAGGCGATGCGCGCCGGAAAGTTGGCTTTGATCAAACCGGTGACCACGTCCACCGAAGGGCGTTGCGTGGAGATCACCAGATGAATGCCGGTAGCACGCGCCAGCTGCGCCAGACGGGTGATGGTGCGCTCGGTCTCATCGGGGGCCAGCATCATCAGATCGGCCAGCTCATCGATAACTACCAGCAGATAAGGCAATTTCTTTTCCCCTTGAGCGATCAGGCGGTTATTGTAATCTTTGATATTGCGTGCCCCGGCCTGGGCGAGCTTATGGTAGCGCTGGTCCATCTCACGGGCGACCCACTGCAGCGCGCCGACGACCCGCTCCAGCTCGACGACAACCGGAGCAAGTAGGTGCGGGATGCCGTTGTAGCCGGTCAGTTCAACCCGTTTGGGGTCGACCATGATCATGCGCAGGTCATCCGGCGTGTTGTGCAGCAGCAGACAGCAAATCAGGGAATTGACGCTCACCGATTTGCCGGAACCGGTGGCTCCGGCGACGAGCAAGTGTGGCATGAGGGTTAAATCGGCAGCCACAGGATTGCCGGCGACATCTTGCCCCAGGGCGATCCGCAGCGAGGATTTAAGGCGCTTGAAAGCTTCGCTGTCGATCACATCGCCCAGGGCCACCAGTGAAATCTCCTCGTTGGGGACCTCAATACCGATAAATCCCTTGCTGGGTACAGGGGCCTGGATCCGAATGCGCCGGGCGGCCAACGCAAGTGCCAGGTCATCGGCCAAAGAGGAGATCTTGCTCACCCGCACTCGCATTTGCCCGCCACGCGACTCGAGGTAGCCGGGCTCAACCCCAAACTGGGTGATGGTAGGGCCGCGGTTGATCTCCACCACCTTGGCGGGCGCGCCGAATGAAGCCAGGGTGTCTTCGATCACCCGGGCGCGCTGGCGGTCGAATTCATCATCGTAGATAACCTCGCCGCTTTCCTCCAAGATCTCTTCAATGGGTGGCAGCACCCAGTGGCGAGCCTCAACGGATTGCACCGAGGGCAGAGGCTGGAGGGGTTGATCGGCCTGGGTCGCCACCGCGTCTTGTAGCGGAACGTCCTCGTAACTATTATCCGAGGAAAGTATGGGTTCTAGCCAGGTTTTCAAGGATGCGATAGCACGGTTAACCAGGCTGGAGATCGGCGCGCCAATCCGGCTGAACAAGGGGGGTGCCCAGGCGAAAAGCTCCAAAACGGAGACGTCCAGGGTTAAAGCCAAAGCGATTAACAACCAGGCGACCAGGGCGATCGCAGTGCCGCCCCAACCCAGGGTGGTGCGCAGCGCGGTAAATATCACCCCGCCAACATAGCCGCCCCCCTGACCTTCAGCTGCCTGGGCGAAGTTGGCAGCGCGGTTTTCGGGCAAGATGACGAAGTGCAAAGCAGCCAAGAGAGCCAGGTAGATCAGAATCAAGCCGGTGGCGCGCTCCAGTGCCAGCTGCGGAAAGCGATCAAAATGGCGCAAGATCAGCCACAACCCCAGGGCGACCAGGGTGAGGGGAAGCAAATACATCCCCCAGCCAAAAGCCTTCTTAATCGCCATCACCCAGATGCCGATGAAACTGCCATGACTGCTGGAGAGCAAACTCAGGAAAGTCAGCAACCCCACCAAAGTCAACGCCACGCCCAGCAAGTCGAGCTTGCGATCCAATGAGAGGCCGCTTGTCACGGAGATGCGGGGGGGACTGGCGCGGCCGGTTTTCCCGCCGGACGAACGTTTGCCCCGGGAGGAAGCCCGGCTTTTGGGCGCAGCCGCCTTGCGGCTATTCTTGGGGGTCGATTTCCTGGATGATCTGGATGATTTTCGAGCAGCCATGAAGAAATACCTATCGAAGGTCGTTGATTTCAAATTCAGCGCTTATTTTTCGTTTGGGCATTATAGCACAAATGGTCAGTGGGACGAGGAGGACACATGCTGCATTGCGAGCAACCTCTAGAAGAAGAGTTAAGGTACAATGGAGCACGAGTTACGTGTTTCAGGTCACACACCAGGGATCCAAAACGAACACGCACCACGAATTACGCATCACGCTTCACGAAAGGTCGCCCCTCACTTGTTCGAGCTCATCTTCCTCGGTACATCCGCCTCGGCCCCTTCAATCCGCAGGGGCCTTTCAGCACAGGTAGTCAAGCATGAAGAATACCGCTTCCTGATCGATTGCGGGGAAGGGACCCAACGGCAGATCCTGCAATCCGGGATTGGTTTCAAGCGTTTGAACCGGGTGTTGATCACTCACGGCCACCTGGATCACATCCTGGGACTGGCTGGATTGCTGTCAACCTTTTCGCGTTGGGAAGCCATCGACCAGCTGGAGATATATGGAGGTGGCTGGGCGCTGGAGCGAGTCAGTGATCTGCTGTTTGGGGTGGTGCTACGCGGGGCGCGGCCTCCCATCGACATCCGCTTGATCGAGATCGAAGCCGGCTTGATCTTTGAGGATGATGATTTCAGCGTATCGGCCTTTCCGGTGTACCACCGCGGGCCGGATTGTTTCGGTTATGCTTTCGCGGAGAAACCCCGCCGGCCATTCCTGCCAGAGAAGGCCGCAGCCCTGGATATCCCGCCCGGCCCCTGGCGCCGCGATCTGGTCAACGGCAAAGTGGCTACCCTGCCCGATGGCCGCCGGATCGATCCGGAGCAGGTACTTGGCCCTGAACGACCCGGCACTCGCTTTGTGCACGTGGGAGATACAGGGCGCACCGAGGATTTAGTAGAGGTGAGCCAGGGCGCGGATGCGCTGGTGATCGAAGCAACCTACCTGCAGGAAGAGGCCGAGATGGCTCGGGACTTCGCTCACCTGACCGCACGGCAGGCTGCTGAACTGGCTCTGCGAGCCGGGGTCAAGAATCTGATCCTGACGCACATCTCGCGGCGCTACCGGGAGCGAGATGTGCTGGTAGAGGCGCGCGCCGTCTTCCCCCAGACGCAAGTAGCGCGTGATTTTGATGTCTACCAGATCAAGCGCGGGGAGTGCGAAAAGATTGGCGAACAGGGGTGGCAAGGGCAGTAGAGATACGATTATACAGTCGTACCCGTGAAGTTAAAGCGCCTGATCTTCAACGCGGGAACCCGAACTGCCATGGCGCCATACATGGCCATCAGCAAACGGGTCTCGCTCCCGACCGCCTCAACCTCGGCAAGGGCCCGAACGTAGGGCTGTGTAAAACGCAGGTTCTTCACCGGATAGGCAATTTCCCCGTTTTCGATCATGAAGACCCCGTCACGGGTCATGCCAGTGACCACGCAATCGCGCGGGTGGACCAGGCGGGTGTACCAGAAGCGGGTGATGTATAAACCTCGTTCGGTGGCCTGGATCATTTCGTCCAGGCTGGTTGAGCCGGGGGACATAAATAAATTCAAAGCCAGCGGTTTATCGCCACCGATTAATACACCCAGTGACGTAGCGTGACCTGTGCTGGCGACGCCATCTTTGTTGGCGGTATAACGGTCGTGTACCGGCCCCCTGACTACGCCCTGGCTGACAATTTCCACACGCTGCTTAGGAACACCTTCGTAATCGAAGAGCACCGGCAAGCCCTGCGGGTCTGCCCCGTCATCCCAGATGTTCACTTTAGGGCTCATGGCGGACTGTCCCAGGCGATCGTTCATCCAGGAGCGCCCATCCTGTACATCCCGGGCGCTCATGCCATGCAGGTTCAACATAGAGAGCAGATCCTGAGTGACATACGGATCGAAGACCACACTGTATTCGCCCGGACCGATCTTGCGAGGGCTCTGGGCGAACTGTGCCTTCTGAAGTGCCTCGCGTCCCAAATCCTCCACATGGATATCCGAGACACGCCAGCCCGAAGACTGAGCGCGGCCCGAAGCGTCTCCGTCCATCACTACGGTCTGAAAATCCGCTTCCGTCGTTGCGTGGTGGGCAAACACACCCTGAGAATTGGCAACGGTGAGGGACTTGGCCCCGGTAGAGAAGGCCCCGGAAGCGTTCAAGCCTCGCTCCTTCGCCAGCACGCAAACCAGCCCGACCTCCCGGGCGCGCTGCGCAGGGGCGTAGCGCGCGGTAGCCTCGTCGAAAGAGCCAACCTGAGGATATTGAGCGGGCTCAGCCAGGCCAGGAAAACCGGGATCTTCCGGACTGGTCTCGGCATTCGCCCGAGCGCGAACCACCAGTTCGTCCAATGAGGCGCCGTCGGTCCGGTTGGTGGTGGCCATGCCCCGGCGCTTGCCAAGGTACATGGAGAGCGATAAGTTGATATTGCGCTCGGCGACGTTTTGGTGGATGAAGTTGTTGGCGAAGCGGGTCAAGGCGCCGTCCAGAGACAGCAGAGTGACCAGGGCCTGATCTTTACCACGGCGACTGAGGACTTGCTGGCAGAGCTCCCTGGCTTCTTTTTCAGTGAGCATCAAGAGTCCATTTCTTAGTGCTTGAATACCTTTATAGCGCCATCTTCGAGGATCGCAACAATTATTTCAGCACTCCCACGCGTACATTTCTGAAGCGGGCGGGCGCGGCCCCGTGGCCGGTATGGGCCACCTGGCCAGGCTGGCCTT